>CAZRMG010000163.1:2513-6700 GCA_964601095.1 uncultured Melioribacteraceae bacterium
CGTAAATGGGATTTTTGAATTCACCGGTTTGTAAGAAAAAAATTCTCACTGTGTCAAAAATAAAGAGAACAATATATTTACATTCTAATAAAACATTGATTTTAATTTCATAAGAAAGTTGATAGAAACCTTTATAACAGAAGTGGGTTCGGAGATCTCATCCATTTCGTTTTATTCAAAAAAAAAGCATTTCTTCGGAAGTGCCAATCTAAAAGTTAGAATTATAGTATTGTATTGTTTATAGAAATGAATAAGTGGATAAACTTTTTTTATTGAAGTTTACCCACTGATAATTTTATGCAGCAATAAGATTAATTGCAATAATAGAAGAAAACTACTTTTATGTAAAAGGATATTATTTTACCAAAGCATTTAATTTATCTACAAAAACAGTTTTTTGTACTGCACCGATTACTTTGTCTGCAACCTCTCCGTTTTTAATAAATAAAACTGTAGGAATGCTTCTTACACCGTACTTCATTGCTACTTGAGGATTTTCATCAACATTAAGTTTACCAACTTTAGCTTTGCCGTCAAACGTTTCAGAAAGTTCTTCAATGATTGGTCCAATCATTCGGCATGGTCCGCACCATTCAGCCCAAAAATCTACAACAACCGGTTTATCAAATTTTAAAGCTTCTGCATCAAAATTGCTATCGGTAAATGTAAAAGGTTTCATATTAACTGGTACTCCTTTAATTTTTGTTATCTAATTACATTGCGCCGTTTTTCTTTAAAACATCGCGGGCAATAATTCCTTTTTGAATTTCGTTTGTACCTTCAAAAATTCTATTTATGCGCGAATCTCTATAATACCTTTCAATTGGAAGTTCGCGTGAATAGCCCATACCACCATGAATCTGAACAGCAAAATCGGCAATCTTATCGAGCGATTCAGAACAGAAAAGTTTTACTATTGCTGATTGTCGCGATACATCTTTTTTCAAATCATAATCAACAGCAGTGCGATAAACAATAGATTCCATTGCATAAATTAACGACGACATTTCCGCAAGCATAAATTGTATTGCCTGGAAATTTGAAATTGTTTGATCGAACTGCTTGCGCTGTTTTGCATAAATTGCAGATTGTGCAAGCAACTCTTTAGAAGCACCCATACACGCTGCACCGAGTCCTAATCTTCCGGCATCCAAAGTTTTCATTGCCAAAATAAAACCTCGCCCGTCTGTTCCAATTAGATTTTCTTTCGGAATTTTTACATTGTCGAAAGTAATTGGATTTGTTGTGCTGCCTTTAATTCCCATTTTCTTTTCGGGAGGTCCCGCTTGAAATCCGGGTGAATCCGTTTCAACAATAAACGCCGTTAATCCTTTAGAAGTTCTGGCGAAAACACTTACTATATTCGCAATGCTTCCGTTTGTAATCCAAAGTTTTTCGCCGTTTAAAATCCAGTTTTCGCCGTCGAATTCTGCACGAGTTTTTACATTAAAAGAGTCCGAACCGGCTTGAGCTTCCGTCAAACAAAATGCCCCGATTTTTTCTCCCTTTGCAAGCGGAACAAGATACTTTTGTTTTTGTTCTTCGGTTCCGCCAATGTGAATTACATTTGCACCGATTGATTGATGAGCACCGATAAATGTTGCAGTCGACATACAACCGCGCGCAATTTCTTCCTGCATTAAACAATAACCAACTTCACCAAAACCACCGCCGCCGTATTCTTCGGGAAATGAAACACCAAGAAAGCCAAGCTCGCCGAGTTTTTTAATTAGATCATCGGGAATTTTTTCTTCCGAATCTATTTTTGAAGCAATCGGTTTTATTTCATTATTTACAAAATCGCGTGTCATATCGCGAAGCATTTTTTGTTCTTCAGTAAAGGAAAATTCATTCATAATTTATTCCGGTTTGTTATTTGTGCGAGTTGTTGGTTCTTTCGCCTATATAATTTACTACATATTCACCGCCGTCGACACCAATAACATTTCCCGAAATCCATCCGCATTTTTCATCGCACAAAGCAACAATTGCTTTTGCAACTTCATCGGGAGTAGTTAATTTTCCGCGCGGATTTTTTTCTTCGGCGGCACGCAGCATTTTATCGAACTTAGGAATTTTTCTTCCGGCAGGAGTATCCGTAACACCTGCCATTATTGAATTGCATGCAATACACATTGGTCCAAGTTCAACTGCAAGCTGGCGAATGTGTGATTCGAGCGCTGCTTTTGCAGCCGATACGGCTCCATAATTTGGAATTACAGTTTGAGAACCGGCACTTGTTAATGCAAATATTCTTCCGTTGTGCGCAAGCAAATCTCTCTGATATAATCCTTGTGTCCAATAAACGAGAGCATGAGCCATTACTTCAAGTGTCATATTCATTTGAGCAGGCGTAACACAATCGTTTGGATTTTTAGATACGTAAGGTTTTAAAGTCCCAAAAGCAAGCGAATGAATCAACACATTGATTTTGGGATGTTCTTTTGTAGTAAATCTTTCTTTTATTTCATCAAGTGTATCGTTTATTTTAATTTGATCGGCTGCGTTGATGTTGAAAAAAACAGCCTGTTGACCAATCTTTTCAATCTTCTTAATTATTTGGTTAACATTAGGCATTGTTGCTTGTCTATCCAAATGAACGCCGAAAATATTATAACCGTTTTTTGCAAGCTCAACAGCGGATGCACCGCCGAAACCGCTTGAAGCACCGAGAATAAGTGCCCATTTATTTTCCATTTTTAATCCTCTTATTTGAAAGGTGGCACAAACTTAAGAAATACAGAATTTATATCAAACGTTATTAAATGCGAATGTTTTTACTATTTATGTAAAGAATGAAACGGAATCGTACCCGAGAATATTTTTTACTTGTTCAATAAAATCATCATTCAGATTTACCTTGTAATCAACCGAAAATTCTCTACTCATCAAATTATCACGAACCAACATATTCACGGGATATTTGCCCTCGTTTTGTTCGAACAATATTTTCAACTTCGCAATTGTATCTTCATTATGATTCTCAGCATCGATTATAATACCGAGCCGTTTTGTTAATTTTGCACGTACATCGGAAAGTGGAACAGCTTCATCAACATGAAGTTTAACTGTATCTCCGCTGCTTTCAAGTTTTCCTTTTACCATTATTGTTGATTCGGTTGTAATCAATTCTCCATACTCGGCAAAAACTTTTGAGAACATTAAACAATCGCACGAGCCTGAATAATCATCTAATTTGAAGAATGCCATTTTACGACCGGCTTTATCCGTCTTCGGCATTACATCTGTAACTACTCCGCATGCACGAACTGAATCGTTAAAATTAAACGTTGCCGGTTCGCCGAGATGAACTGTTGCAAATGAATTGTATTCAGTATCATATTTTCTTAACGGGTGATCGCTTAAATAAAAACCAAGCACCTGTCTTTCCTTTGCCAAACGTTCTTTAACTTCCCACGGACGAACTTCGGGAAGCTGCGGTTCTTCAAAATGAAATTCCTGATCTGCGCCGCCGAATAAACTATCGCCGTGATTTTCTTTTGCCGATTTAATTTTGCCGCCGATACTCAAAGCTTCTTCTACTGCCGCCAAATGCTGCGCCCTTGTTCCGCCGAAATTATCGAATGCGCCTGCGAGAACCAAACCTTCAAGAGCGCGTTTGTTAACAAGTCGAGTATCAACATGAGCACAAAAATCATATATACTTGTAAAGTCTCTTCCGAGTTCTTTATGTGCTCTTTGAATTTCTTCAACTGCCGGAATACCAACATTTTTAATTGCCGCCATTCCAAAAATAATTTTCTTGTCTTTTACTTTGAACATAACCGACGGATTATTTATATCGGGCTGTTGAACTTTAACACTGAGTTTTCTGCAATCCTCCAAAAGTATCGTAACTTTATCCGTGCTGTCGTACTTGTTTGAAAGGTTTGCCGCAAGCGATTCTTCAAGATAATGAGCTTTTAAATACGCTGTTTGATACGCAACAATAGAATATGCAACCGAGTGTGATTTATTAAAACCATAGTTTGCAAATTTATCAATGGCGTCAAAAATTTCAACCGCACTTTTTTTATCTATATTATTTTTAACTGCGCCTTCGGTAAATTTTTCTTTCTGTTCAGCCATTGCTTTTAGGTCTTTTTTACCCATTGCACGGCGCAGCAAATCGGCTTCGGCTAAACTCATCCCTCCAACTTTGTTCGCAATCTGAATTACTTGTTCCT
>CAZRMG010000164.1:0-2485 GCA_964601095.1 uncultured Melioribacteraceae bacterium
TCGAGACATCGTAATACTCGGACATATCCGGCAGCGGTGCGGGTTTGCCGATCTTATCGGCCACGGCGTTATCGCGCACGCCTTTGCGCAGCCGGGAACCGGCGGCGACGCTGACATCCACGTAATTGATAGCCGGGTCAAAACCGCTGGCTTTGTTGTCAAACGTGCCTTTGACGGTCGGGCGCAGCGTGCAGATGCCGCCCAGATGGACGCTGTTGCCGCTGGTGACTTCCAGTTCGATGAGTTGGCACATCGTTTCAATGACGCCGCGAATGTCGCCCTTACCGAGACTGGTCTTGGTTTGGGCGATGCGCTCCACCAGTTCATTGATGGCGATCGCATGATCCGCATACGTTTTCGCAATGTACGTTCCTTCCGCAGCGGGAAGCGCAGAAGGATATAAACAAAATTGCACTGTCATTGCCATGCTCCTTAATAAAAAGCATACATTCACCACGGCAACCGGCAACACACCGGCTGCATCACTACAAATATGCCTATAGGCGTACACACAAAATATTAGTAACGTATAACCCCGACGATTTTTACTGCCTCCAACATTTTTGATATCGACCGGAATAGAAACAACTTTAAGCAAAATGAGCAAAATGATTATTTTTTTCCATTATTGACCATAAAATTTATTCCGCCCGCCCGATAACCAGGGTCAAAGACCCTTTTAACGCCGCGGGCGCTGTGTCGCATACCCGGCGTCGTTGCCGCCTGCCACACAGCGAGACACGTTCGGAGTCAGCCTGTTCGGAGTGCAGCCTTCAGGCTGGCCGTTTGCCCACATTGCCCGTACATCAAAAACGGCCAAGCTAAAGCTTGAACTCCCAACGATCCCCAAGGGGCTATGAGTACAAATTCCATGATGGCGGCCAACGTACTTATAGTACTTACCGCCGCAGTACTACTAGTACTTTTTCCCTAAGTACTACTGAACCTGCTATTGAAGTACTTAAGGACACGCTTCCCAGGTACTTAATAACCCGCAACCCAAGTACTTATAGTACCCGCGACCTAAGTACTTAATAACCTGCTCCCGAAGTACTTAATTACTTGCTCCCCAAGTACTCCTAGTACCGCGACCCAAGTACTTAATAACTTTGCCCGAAAGTACTACTAGTACTCGAATCAAAGTACTTATAGTACCGCCACCCAGGTAATACGATGACCCGCCTGAGAGTCCCATAACCCCGCCGCCCGGGCTAATAGCCCTTGCCAACTGAAAGCCTTTTTTGACCACGACACGTTAGAGCCCCGAAGGGAAACACACGAAAAACGCGAAAAAAAACCTTTTAGACGCTGATTCCGCTGGTTACGCTGATTAAAGGCAATTATTTGATACCCAGCCGCAAAGAACGCAAAGACCGCAAAGAAACAGCCTTTCAACGGGTTCTTTTTTGTGTTCTATGCGCTCCCTGCGGCCATAAGCCCTTTAATAATAAGCCATTAAATAATATGTCGACCCAAAGGATTTTCCTCTTGCCCCGTATTCCCTATACCTTATAATCCTTCCATCGGCCCGTAAGGGCCTGAGAGGTGCGGTTTATGAAAAAGGATGTGCCGCTAGCGTCCGGTATTACGTATGCGGATGGGATATGTCTATTAATCCGGATGGACTTCGTTAGCCAACTTTTAGTGAAAACACTATTACTTCTTAATAGGAGATTTTAAATATGGGAAAAAATGAAAAAACCTCAAAAAGTGTTGCTTCGAAAGCAAGCGATTTACTGAGAAGCAAGAGTACAAGCAAAAAAGTTAAATCTGTTGCCGCTTCTGCCTTGACACAGGCCTCAGGCAAGAAAAAGAATAAATAAATATCCCAATATTTATTTGATTTCATAATAACAAACGGGCCTACTTTTTTTTCATTTATTTTCAGTAGGAGAGAGATTGTGTCTTTTGAAGGGAAGAGATAAAGTGTAAGGCATTATTAATTCTGTTTCGATATTACTGATAATAAAAATAGGTTCTAATATTGGAGCTGTCGATGATTAACAAGATTAATGATCTTAAATCAAAAGTTGTGACTATCATAGAAACAGACGAATTATCAAAATTGGCCGAATCGA
This sequence comes from uncultured Melioribacteraceae bacterium, assembly GCA_964601095.1. Lineage (GTDB taxonomy): Bacteria > Bacteroidota > Ignavibacteria > Ignavibacteriales > Melioribacteraceae > JAEWUC01. The sequence goes on from CAZRMG010000164.1 coordinate 2,079, forward strand.
CGCTTGGCCTTAATATTGCGCTTAGTAATGCGAGATTGCTCGCCAATGAGCTATTTGCTTTTTATAATCGAGAAAAAGCTAAATATTTTCCAAAAAAGATTACAGAACATATCATAAAGACTTTAAATAACTGTATAGCAAAACTAAACATTTTAATCTCTAAAGACGCTTCGCAAAACGAGGCTTTGAAAACTGAACTTGAAGAGCTTTATGCAACATGTTTGCAGTATGGTATTATTAGTTTTGGATTAGATCCCAAAGAAGTAGCCATAATACTGGATACTAGCAAAAGGGATATCTTGGAGCTTACTGAAGGTATATCAAAACTCAAAAATGAGATTTGCACAAATAAATCTGAACTAAAATTAATCATAAATAAATTTGGCGATGATATCAATAAATTACTT
>CAZRMG010000164.1:2495-6654 GCA_964601095.1 uncultured Melioribacteraceae bacterium
ATCATCAGAAGTGCAATCTGCATTTGATAAATCATTTTCGGAATATGTTTCATTTTTAGAAGAAAGCAAAAATCAAATAAATAAAGATATCAATCAAAGCAAGGCTTTGGTTGCTGAAGTTGAAAACTCAGGTAAAACAGCAGATAAATCATCGAATCAAGTTAGCAGCCTATTAACGAATGCAAATAATCTCTTTAATGAAATTGGAAATGTAAATAAGCAAGGCGTTGAAATCAAAAATGCCATAGAAGCTGAAAACAAAAATGCACAGAATATAGTATCCCAGATACAAGCCAAATTAGACAATATTAATCAGATGGCTTCACAAATAAGTGCTAAGAATGAAACCGCAGACAATGCTATCGCTAAGATTCAGGAAAGGAGTAAGGCTGCGGACGCATTTTATAATGAAGTAGAGGGCTACAAGCTTGAAATGCAAGAAAACACAAAGAAAACAAAAGAAGAATTTGCTAAATTGGCTAAAAATTGCGATGACACGTTAAAAGTCTTTCAAGATGATACAAAGTGCATCATTGATGACAATGTAAAATATCAGGAGCAAATAAAAGAATTGTTAGCCAAGGCCGTAAGTGGAAGCTTGTTTAGAGTGTTTAGTCAAAGGCAAGAGTCGCTAGCAAAGGGCACTAATTTCTGGAAATGGGCCGTTGTTGTTAGTGCGGCCCTTGTTGCTTTTGGAATTATTTTAGTTGCATGGATTTGCGAAGCAAAGCCTGATATTATATTTTTTGTTCGATTAGCGATTATGATACCTCTTGGCTTCCTGATGTTTTTTACGGCTGCACAATATAAGAAAGAGCGACAAGCTGAGGAAGAATATGCTTTCAAATCCGCCATTAGCCTCAGTATTGAACCATATAGAGATCTTTTAGTCAAAATGCGGAAAGAGAATGAATTGGAGGCTGATTTTGTCAGGAAACTCATGGAAGATGTTTTTGATAATCCCGTAATGCGGTTGTTCAATATTGAAAGCGATGAAGAAAAAAGCATTAATATGATGCATGAAATGTTGAAGAAATTACCTAAAGACAAAGCCGTATTGGCAATTGAAGAAGTGTCGAAAAGAATTTTCGAAAAATAGTATTGACGCTGATTACTCTGATTACGCTGTTCAGAGGCCAAGCCATTTATAAGATCAATCTATACAAAGCTTGAGTGCAATGATGAATACAAAATGGCAAAAAGTGTGTGTGTTAACGGCAACGGCGCTTTTTGTTTTAATACCAATGATTCAAGTAGTCTTTGATTGGCCGCAAATCCCTAAACATAGAGCGTTGAATGTTGATAAGTACACCGAAAGAATTATATTGCTTAAGTATTTCATGTCACTCGGCTTTACCGTTATTGGTGCAACTTGGTATTTGGTAACAGCGAATAAAAATACAATGAATAAAAAGACGATAAGTATTATGAGTTGGAGTTGGACATGCCTCGGGGTATCAATGCTAAGCAATATAATTGAGATATACCTTACATATAAGGATTTTTATTACTGGCCTTTAATTCTAAGCGATGGATACGTCAGCAGCCTACATAAATTCAAACATATCTTAAGTATAAGGATGCTTCATATGACATATAAAGTAACCGATTATCTGTTTTTTGCGGGTTGTTTTTTAATGATAATTGCATTGCTGGATGTATTAGAATTTAATGAGCGAAGAAAAGGGGACATTGGAGATGAAAAGGAGGCGAAGAAAAGGAACACGAAGAAAAGGGACCTTGCCCTTTAACCCCAGGCCGCCCGGTCATTTATCGCGGGCAGGATGCCTGCGTCACAATATCGGCGTTAATCTGCGTCATCTGCGGATAAAGTTCTTTTCTTCGTGTCTTTCGTGTTCTTCGTGGTGAGAAAAGTTTTAAATCCGTGTTAATCCGTGAAATCCGTGGTTAAAAATTAGAAGCAAGAAGTTAGAAGTTTGAAGTAAGAAGCAAGAGAGATTCTTCACTGCGTTCAGAATGACAATAATCCGTGCGAATCCGCGGTTAAAAAAGGCTTTAATCCGTGTAATCAGTGAAATCCGTGGTTACAATTATTGACGCTGAGGACGCCGCCGCGTGTACAACACGCTGCAAGTCCTAATTTAGTTTACGAACGGCCTCAAGGACGGCTTCGTAGTCGGGTTCGCTGGTAACTTCAGGGACAAGCTGCTGATAGACGAGTTTACCGGCGGCATCGACAACCAGCACGGCACGGGTCAGAAGGCGAAGCTCCTTGATAAGCAGGCCAAACGCATGGCCGAATGCAGCATCCCGATGGTCCGAAACGGTCCGAACTGCCTTGACGCCTTCCGCTCCGCACCAGCGGGTCTGGGCAAAAGGCAGGTCCATACTGATGGTGACGATAACGACGTTGTTTCCCAGTTTAGCCGCTTCCTGATTGAAACGTTGGGTTTCGAGGGAGCAGACCGGCGTATCCAGCGAGGGAACGGCCGAAAGGATGACCACCTTGCCTTTGAGCGAGGAGAGCCGAAACTCCGATAAGTCGTTATTCAAGGCGGTAAAGTCCGGGGCGACAGCGCCAACCTTGACTTCCGCACCGACCAGGGTAAGGGGGTTGCCTTTGAACGTGACCAGACCTTTGCGTTCACTCATGGCTCGAATCTCCCGATAAGGGTTTGTAAGTTATGCCAATAACGCTGCCTTATTATAGACGCGGGTGAGGCCGGGTCAAATCGCCGGATAACACTGCGCCGGCCGCCTTATCCCTGCGACCGGGCTTGCAGCCAGTAAGACGCCAGCACGGCCAGATCGGCCAGGTCAACCGTTCCATCGCCGGTAAAGTCGCCGCCGTTGCAGGAGTCATTGCGGCAGGAACAATCGGTCGCCAGCCATGAGTCGGCCAGGGCGGCGAATTCGATAAGCGCTGTCTGACCGTCGCCATCGACATCCGGCAAATCTGCGTAATAGTGCACCCATTCCATGGCCGCTTCATGATCGGTCTCTTCGGCATTAAAACAAAAGACGATAAATAAACTGTTGGAAGCTTCAATGCCTTCGGCCGTACAGGTCAGGACCATCTCCAGCAGGTAAATCCCATCACGAGGGGAAGAGCCGCCGGGGCCGTTGAGCGTAAAACCGATATGCTTATGCCAGGAACCGTCGGCGGCAACCGGTGAATTAAAGCCGACCACCGGTCCATCGGCGGTCGTGACGGAAAGGATTTGCCCGCCCACCAGCAGGGACAGGGTAAGGGTCTCCTCCGTAGCGGCCGCCAGCGGCGTAAAGCCCGCCCCCGTCCATCGCTCCAGTGCCGCCGGCAGGATAAAACCCACCGACTGGCCCGCAGGCAGTATCCCCGGCGCTGCATCGAAACCCGGCTCGGAGGCAAAACCGTATTCATCCAGTTCGCCGCCGAAAACTTCCGGTAAAACGACCAGAGAATTGCAATCGTTTACGGTTATGGCAAAGTCGCCTTCATGATGAGCGAAAACAGCGCCGCTAATAATAAAACTCAAACTCACAATGATGACCATTAAACGTTTCATAAAGAAAACTTTTCTGCGATAAGCATGTTAAATTAAAATTTAGTAAGGAATGAACTGATTTATCCGATAATCGTGATAGACTTCTTTAAAAGGCAATTTTTCGGCGTGGCCGTCAAGAAAGCCCCAGCCGCTTTGAGCCTCCCAATCGCCGGCTGCGCCGCTGTAGGCATTGATTTGCACCTGCTTGGCGGCCTCACCCGGCGGAACGGGATTGAGGAACCAGCTTTCCACATGCGGATGGTCCGCACCGGCGAATTCACCGTCAAAGGCCATGATCAGAAAATGCACCGTTTCGGCAGGCGTGCGCACCTGATTGAGCCGTCGGCAGATATGCTCCGGGTCGGGGGCGACGTGGGAAAGATAATTGTTCACGCCGTAGCTGGTTCGCCGCCACGTCGGCGGGTCGCTGCCGGGAACCGGCACGCCCTGGCCTTCTTCATCGGCGGGCCAATGAAGGCTTTTATCCACCGGGGAGCGAAACAGAAGTTTATTTTCATAGTACGGCTGCAAGGTTTTAATCCAGGCAACATCTTCATCGGTATGTGCCCCTCCGTGGCCCAGGCCTACATCGACAAAGCGGCCGTTGTTTTCGCCCATATACATCCAGTGGGCGATTTCCATATTTCGCAGGTTGATCAAACAATTGGTGCAGC
>CAZRMG010000165.1:0-6631 GCA_964601095.1 uncultured Melioribacteraceae bacterium
CACGGCGAGGATATGCCCGATATAAGAAATTGGAAATGGAATTCACCTGAAACAATTAAAAAGAAATAAATTGTGTTTCGTAGGGAGCGATTACCAATCGCTCCGAAATTATTAAGATAAATGGTTTGCCAACAACAAGCATGTTTTTGCCTGTAGTGATTACACCTGTCCGCTGCGTCGGTAATCGTTCCGCCATTTTTGTTTTTTATTCTTTTTTATGCGGACGGGATTATTTGGTAACAAAATAAATGCGGACGGGAATATATCCCGTCCCTACGTATAATATGTTTTATACAAACAAATTTTCCGATGTATTTTTATTGATATCCCATTTCGAGGGATTATGTGCAATATACTTCCGGATATTAAATAATTCCTTTTCATTACGGATAATATGATCGTAAAAAGATTTTTGCCAAACCGGCTGACCGGTTTTGTAAAGAGAGTTAACTTCGATGGTAACTTTTCTTTTGAATTGTTGAATAACTTTTGACAGAATCATTTTTGTTCTATCTGTAATAGTGAAAGCAGAATTTGCGCTCACTACGGTGGATGGATTAATAATTATAATACCATGTAAATGATTCGGCATTAATTGATAAAAATCCAATTCAACATCTTTGAAATGATTTGGAATTTCATACCAGCAATTATCGGTGATTTTCCCGGCATCATTTAATACCGTTTTGCAATTAATAATTTCACCGAACAAATGTTTCATCTTGTGAGAACAAATAGTAATGAAATAATAACCAGGTGTGCTGTAATCGAAATCTTTATAACGGTTAGGTTTGCGTTGCGGTAAATGTTCATTCATATTATTTACCATTCATTGCCGCAATAAAATATCGAATGAATATTAAACCGTCAACAATAATTTTTTTGTAGGGAGCGATTACCAATCGCTCCGATATTATTAATAAAAAATGGTTTGTCAACAACAATCATGTTTTTACAAGGAACGATTATGCCTGTCCACCGCGGCGGTAATCGTTCCGCTGTTTTTGTTTTTTATTCTATTTTTTATGCTGATGGGAATGTATGGGTACAGAAAATATACGGACATGAATACATGGTACCAAAATAAATGCGGACGGGAATATATCCCGTCCCTACGTATAATAAATCGATGCGGAATTAAAATTTATTGCCGCTCTATTACAATTGATTTGCTGTTAGTTTTGATTAACTGCCTATGAATTATAATTGCTAATCAATTATTTATAATAAAACGATTTGGAATTACTTTTTCACGTCATTTAATTATAATTCTTTACCGGCTAATTCTAATTTCCAGACAATAATTAAATATTATTTACTGCCGAATTGCATTAATGTGAAATGAAATTAGAATTATTTCTTACCGAATTGTAATGTTTTGTGTTTGTCGAAAATGTTACCGACGGTTAAAAACAAAAATCCCCACACTAATGTGTGGGGTTTCCCGTTTTTAGTAGCGGGGCAGTCCGCCGCGGCGGATTGAACCAAGAATTCGCCGCGGCGAATTATGAGCCCGACGAGCTACTCCGCCTTCGGCGGACTCCACCCAGATATATTGTTTTTTATCCATTCTCTTCCAACGCCTGATTTTAACCATTTTTCTCTTTTCATAGCTTCCGAACGTGTATTAAATTCTTCAGTATAAATTATTCGCCAGTTATTGCCGTGTTTAGTTGAGTGAGTAGTGTGATAGTTGTGTTCCGAAAGTCTGCGGTTTAAATCTTCTGTTTGACCGATATAATGATATCCTTCCTCACTTTTGAGGAGATATATAAAATATGGCATTTGTGTAATGAAAATAAAATTTTTTTTGTACAGTAGAATAAGGATTTTTTTAATGAGGAACTCGAAATGCTAAAATTGTTTTTTAAAACAAAAAATCCGGCAAAAAACCGGATTTTTTTCTTTGTAGCGGGGTCAGGACTTGAACCTGAAACCTTCGGGTTATGAGCCCGACGAGCTACCAATTGCTCCACCCCGCGATATAATTTTTTTCGCGATTAAATATATGTAAGAACTTTTCTTCAAACTTGGGGTCGAAATATATTTAACCACGGTGCTAATGTCAAATTAAGACACTGATTAAATTCTTTATCAAACTAAAATCTCAATACTTTGTACTAAATACTAATTACTCCAGTCAAAAACTTGCTACTTACTTCATTCTTCGCAATATTCGCATCAAAATAATTTAACAATTCATGCTAAAAACACTTCTAATTAAAGATTACGCACTGATCGAAAATATCCAAGTTGAATTTGGAAAAGGATTGAACATAATTACCGGGGAAACAGGCGCCGGTAAATCAATAATTATCGACGCAATGGGTTTGCTGCTCGGTGAACGCGCCTCTACCGAAATTGTGAGGAAAGGAGCCGAGAAATCTATTGTTGAAGGTATCTACGATGTTAAAGGAAATAAACGAATTAAACAGCTTGTTGAGGAAAACGATATTGATTTTACCGACGATCTTATTGTAAGAAGAGAAATTTCTTTAAAGGGAACAAACAGATGTTTTTTGAATGACACACCTGTAACATTGAATATTATTAAGGAAGCAGGTGATTTGCTTGTCGATCTTCACGGACAGCATGAACACCAATCCTTATTGAGAACAGAAACGCACATCGAAATGCTTGATGAATTTGCCGACTTAAATAAACACCTAGAAGATTTCCGATTGTTGTCTTCTAATCTTTACAACTTGACAAAAGCACTCCGGGAATTAAAGAGCAAAGAGAATATCATAAAAGAAAAACGCGAGTTGTATGATTTTCAAATTAAAGAGATTGATGCAGTTTCACCGAAACTAAATGAAGAAACTCAACTTGAAAATGAATTGAAAATTCTTGAAAACTCCGAGCGGCTGATAACATTAACGAATGATATTTACAATTCGATTTATGAAAACGAAGGTGCAGTAATGGATCAACTCGGCGAAGTAAAAAACAAACTTGCCGAACTTGCTAAAATTGATAAACAATTTGATGAGAAAGTGAACGAATGCGAATCGGCTTTTTCTTTACTTGATGATGTTTCATCGTTTGTTCGCAGTTATAAAGATAAAATAGAAATTGATCCTTCACGTCTTGACGAGATTAGGGACCGGCTCGGTGCATTTAATTTATTAAAGAAAAAATACGGCGGCACAATTGATTCTGTTTTAAAGCACCGCGAAAAGATAGGTGTCGAATTTGAACTTGCAGAAAATTTCTCTGAAAAGATTTCTTTATTGAATAATCAAATAGAACAAGCAAGGATTGAATGCGGAACGGCTGCAAAAAAAATATCGGCTGAAAGAAAAATTGTTTCAAAAAAAATTAAAAAGGAAGTTGAAGCTGCGCTAAAAAATTTGGGAATAAGCGATTCGCGATTCGAAGTGAAAATTCAAAACGAAAAAGTAGATGAAAAAGTAGAAAACTATTTAATAGTTGACGGGCAGAAATATAAATATGATTCAAACGGTTATGATTCGGTAGAATTTTTTATTTCAACCAACATCGGCGAAGATTTAAAACCATTGGCAAAAGTAGCATCCGGCGGAGAAATATCGCGAGTAATGCTTGCACTTAAATCGATACTTGCAAAATCCGACCGGCTCCCGATTTTAATCTTTGATGAAATAGATACCGGGGTAAGCGGAAGAATTGCGCAGAAAGTTGGACAAGTTTTAAAATCCCTCGCTTCGTTTCATCAAATAATTGCAATTACACATCTGCCTCAAATAGCAGGACTTGCAGACATACATTTTGCGGTTGAGAAGAAAAAAACAGGCGAACGAGTTGTAAGCTATTTAAAAGAATTGGAAATAAGCGACCGCTTAAAAGAAGTTGCAAAATTAATGAGCGGTGAAAATATTTCCGAAGCAGCGATTAACAGCGCAAAAGAATTGATGGGTATAGCAGATTAGCAAATATGTTCTTTAACACAATTCATTTTATATGAATTGATTTTCTTTGCATAGGAGTTTGTTAAGTAAATTTAATAGGGATAGAATAAACTTAAGGAGAAGGTTATGAGAAAAATATTTTTATTTATACAGTTATTTTTAATTGTCATCTTTTTTTCAGTAAATAATATTAAAGCGCAGGATTTGGAAGAAACATTATCTAATCTTTCTTCCGGTGCAGGCAAAGCATATGTTGCCCCGGTGATCTCGGCTTTTGGTTCTAATCTAAATTCGGGCTGGGTTTCAAAGGTACCGGAAGCTGTTAAGTTTAAGTTACATCTCAATCTCAAAATTATTGCTGCCGGTTCTTTCTTCTCCGATGAGAATAAAAAATTTAATGCAAACGGCGATTTTTATTTTACCGGGTCACAAGCGGATGAGATTCTTGCCAATTCTAATTATTCGCCAAGTAATATGGGTCAGCAAAATTACAACAACTTGAAGAACGCTATTTTGGAAAAACAATTTAACGTACAGTTCTCGGGCCCAACAATTGTCGGCAGCGAAAAAGAAAAACTGAATATTTTATTCCCGCAGCAGCAGGTTCAGGCAAATGGTCAAACATTTACATTGGATTCTTACAACCTTGCCGTTGATGAAGTAAAAGGATTGCTTGATGAAATTTCGATTCTTCCGACTCCGGGCATTCAATTAACAGGAGGAACGGTTTTAGGTACAAACATTGCGATTAGATATTCGCCAAAAATAAAAGTATCGGATGATCTCGGCGATTTTTCTTTATGGGGAATCGGGGCAATACATAATCCCGGAGCATTTTTCTTAAAACCACTACCGATTGATATTGCAGTCAGTTTCTTTTCACAATCAATGAAAGTCGGTGATATTTTTGAAAGCAGCTCAACTCAATTTGGAATTTATGCCGGCAAAACATTCGGAAATACAATAGCTTTTTCTCCATTTATCGGCTTGACTACCGAATCATCTAAAACAACAGTGAAGTACGATTACCAATCAAATCAAACGATAAACGGTGTTCAAGTTCCGCCCACAAAGATTAATTTTGAACTCGAAGGTGAAAATACAACAGGCGTAACTATCGGGTTTAATCTTAAACTCTCATTCTTCAATTTAAATGCAGATTATAAGATTGCTAAGACAAAAACAGCAAGCGCGGGAATTTCTTTTGGAATATAAATCGTGATTGAGTGATAATGAAATAAAAATATGCAATAAACTATAAGGGGCTGTACAAGCCCCTTAATATTTTAAAAATCAGTTTTTATTTGTGTAGCGGAATTTATTAATTCCTTAGCGGCATTAACATATTGTAGAAGAGAGCTTACATTTCCTTTTTTTAATTCAAGTTTCTTTACCATAACAGCCATCATTGGATCTAATTTTTTACTTAAGATTTCCTTCCATGTTTCGGCGGAAGCAGAAATAATAAACTCGGCTTTTGATAAATCATCTTCTGTTGCTGGTTTTACCGATTTGCAAATCCCGTTTTCCAAATCAAGATAAATACTTTTTTGAACATCATTTTCAACAGAGGTAAATACCATCGGCCAAATCCAACCTTCAGCGGCTTCTTGGTATTCTTTGTTGGAATTTATTTTACCGGCATATTCATTAGCCCATTCATCTGTAAATATTTTCATATTCTTATTTGTTTATTTGTTGTCATCCTCTACTTAAATTAAGTAATTTTGATTTATAACGAAACAGAATTTTATGAAAGAAACGGCAATATATATTCACATTCCTTTTTGCGATCACAAATGTATTTACTGCGATTTCTATTCTATTGTTTCTTACGAGAATGCGCAATCATACCTGGATTCTTTATTGAAAGAAATTGAAACACAATCATTGGAATTCTCTGTTGATAGAAAAATAACTTCAATCTTTTTTGGAGGCGGCACTCCTTCTTTTATGGAACCGGAATATATCGGTAGAATTTTAGAGCAAGTAAAAACAAAATTCCGTGTTGATGAAAAAGCGGAAATAACAATGGAGACAAATCCCGGAACGGTTTCCAAAGCAAAATTAATTGCCTTTAAGAATACAGGTATCAATAGAATTAGTATCGGAATTCAATCTTTCGATAAAAAAGAATTGGAGTTCTTAACAAGAATTCATGATGCCGAAACGGCAATTAAAACAGTGCACGATGCGGCTGAAATCTTTGAGAATATAAGCATCGATTTAATATTCAATCTGCCGAATCAAACTAAAAAAATTTGGATGAAGAATTTAATGACAGCCGTATCACTTCCAATAAAGCATATTTCAGCTTATAGCTTAATTCTTGAAAACGGTACAATCCTAAACAAAATGGTTTTGGACGGTAAAGTTAAGATGCAGGATGAAGATTACGATGCCGAACTTTATGAATTGACTATTGATTATTTATCAACAAAAGGTTTTGAGCAATATGAAGTATCAAACTTTACCAAACCGGGATTTGAGTGTATTCACAACCTTGCATATTGGAGATATAAAGATTATTTGGGATTCGGTTCATCTGCGCATTCTTTTATTAATAGTAAACGCTGGTGGAATTTTTCGAGTGTAAAATTTTATAATGAAGCAGTGGGCAAAAACGGAAACGCAATTGCAGGCTCAGAAATTTTAAATAGGGAACAACAGTTAGTTGAATATGTAATGCTTGCATTGCGCAGCAACGGGCTTGATTTAAAAGTATTGGAAAATCGTTTTGG
>CAZRMG010000166.1:0-6619 GCA_964601095.1 uncultured Melioribacteraceae bacterium
GTATTCATCAAAAGAGATTGTGCATGTACTTAGTAAATTTGGTTTTATTCTTGTTTCTCAGAAAGGTTCTCATGGAAAATTTAAAAATAATTTTGGCAAAGCTGTAATCCTTCCAATGAACAAAAAAGAAATACCTTTCGGAACCTTCAAGAGTATCTTACGTCAGGCAGAATTAACCTTAGAAAAATTCGAAAAGTACTTATAACTTAATTTCACTCATATATTTTAGAATGTAACTCTCCGCGGATTTTTTAGTCTTTGTTTCAACTATACACCTCAATATTGGTTCTGTATTAGATTTACGAAAGTGAACCCAATGATCTTCAAAATCAATTCGCAATCCGTCTTCGAGATTAATTTTATCATTCTTATATTTTTCTGCCAATCTTTCAAGCACTTCAACCGGATTCATAAAACCAAGTTCAATCTTTTTCTTTGCAATAAAATATTGTGGTAATAATGATTTTAATTCACTCATCTTTCCGCCAAACTCAAGCAAGTGTTGAAGCATAATTGCAGTCCCAACCAATGCGTCGCGGCCAAAATTAACTTTAGGAACAATAACTCCACCGCTTCCTTCGCCGCCAATAACTGCTTTTACTTCTTTCATTTTCTTAACAACATTTGCTTCACCGACGGGTGAACGAAAAACTTTGCAGCCGTTCTGTGCAGCAACATCATCAACTGCGCGGGTTGTAGAAAGATTAACAACAGCGTTTCCTTTTTTCTTCGAAAGATAAAATTTTACAGCTTGTGTAATTGTATTCTCTTCGCCGAAAGGTTCTCCTTTTTCGGTGATTAAAACCAATCTGTCAACATCGGGGTCAACCACAATTCCAATATCAACTTTATTTTTTTTTACTGCTTGCATTGTGGCTTTTAAGTTTTCCGGGATCGGTTCAGGCAGTCTTGGAAATACTCCACTTTTCTCGGAATTTATCATAATAACTTTGCATCCAAGTTTTTCTAAGAATTGGGGCATTGAATACGAACCCGCGCCATTCACACAATCCAACAAAACTTTGAATTTGTGTTTACGGATCTTTGAAACATTTATATAATCCATTCCCAAAACTGCATTGATGTGTTCTTCCAAACCTTTTTCATATTTAAATACTTTACCTAGTTTATTCCACGATACATAATTCTTTTCCGTTTTATCAAGCAGCGCAAGCATCTTTTTATTTTCTTCGGGACTCATAAACTCGCCCTTCTTGTTCAATAATTTCAACGCATTCCACTCGTTCGGGTTATGGCTCGCAGAAATCTGAATTCCGCCAACAGCTTTTAATTTTTTTACGTTGAACAAAACTGTCGGGGTGGGGCAGATGCCGATATCGATTACATCATTTCCTTTTGCCGTTAAAGTTCCAACCACAAGATTACGTACCATTTCGCCGGAAATTCTTCCGTCGCTTCCAAGAATAATTTTTCCTTTACCGCAAAAATCAGCGTAAGCCGAAGTGTATTTTATAATTGTCTGCGGATCGAGTCCGTTGCCCACTATTCCTCTAATTCCCGAAACACTTACCATTAACGTTGACATCTTTTCTCCGAAAAATATTTTTTGAATTGTTCAAATTTACTATTGATTGAGTTAAACTGCGAATGACGGGAATAAAATGCAGAGTGCAGAATTAAGAATGCAGAATTATTTAAAATCTCTTTGCTATAATTTTTCAAGAAATTTAGATACGGAGTTATTTAGTTGATCAAACTCAATTAAGAAAGCATCGTGACCGTACGGGGTTTTAATTTCAAAATATTCTGAACCGGGAATAAACCGTGCGATATTTTTTTGTTCGGCTGCCGGATATAAAATATCGGTATCAATACCAACGCACAAAGTCTTTGCTTTAATTTTACCGAGTTCCTCTTCCAAACTTCCTCTGCCGAAAGAAACGTCATGCAAATCCATTGTTCGCGTAATATAAATATAAGTGTTGGCATCGAACCTATTGACTAATTTATGACCCTGGTAATGAAGATAACTTTCAACATCAAAAAAAGGTTTTGACGGGTTCTCATTTGATTTTAATTTTCTGCCGAATTTTTCTTGGAAATTAACATCGCTTCTATAACTCATCATTGCAAGCATACGCGCAGTTGATAATCCCTTTATTGGTTGAAATGTATAATTCCCATTGTTGTAAACCGGATCGTCAATAATTGCTTTGCGTTGAATTTCATTTAAACCAATTGCCCATGCAGAATGCTGCGCAGAAGTAGCCATCGGAATTATTGATTCAACTATTTCCGGGTATATTAAAGCCCATTCGAGAGCTTGCATTCCGCCGAGTGAACCGCCTGCAATTGTCTTAATTCTTTTTATGCCGAGATGGTTTATTAATTTGTATTGGAGGTTTACCATATCTCGAACTGTCATTTGGGGAAAATCATTTTTGTAGGTTTTGTTGGTTGAGGGATTGAGCGAGGCGGGTCCGCTTGTGCCGTAACAGCCGCCGATAAAATTACTACACACAATAAAATATTTTTCTGGGTCGAATGCTTTACCTTTGCCTATTAACCCGTCCCACCATCCGGCGCGTTCTTCCGGGTTATTATAACTTGATGCGTGCGAATCGCCGGTTAAAGCGTGGCAAATCAAAATCGCGTTTGTTCCATCGCTGTTCAATTTCCCGTAAGTTTCATAAGCTACCGAGACAGAAGAAATCGATTTACCTGATTCGAAAAAGAAAGGGTCATCAATAAAAAATTTTTGATAAATCGTTTCAGCGTTTTTTAAATCTTCAATAACAGTTATTAGGTTTTTCATTTTTAAGCTACGTTTACATTAACGGAATCTGTAAAAAATGTTTCGTGCAAAGCCGCTATAACAATACTGGTATCAATCTTATCCATTAAGAAAGAATAATTTTTCCCTTCAGTACCGCTTAAGTATGTCAGCGAATCAATATTTAATCTTTCAAGAGTATCGGAAATCTTTTTAAATGTTTCCGGCTGGTTATCTGTCTTGTTGCCGATTATTGTAACAAGACTGATATTGTTAAGTACGCTCAAATTTTTAACTGCTTTGTGTTCGAGTTCCGGTTTTAATTCTTCGCGTATGTTGTCAATAAATCTTGAAATTTTCTGCGAGTAAGTTAAGATAGATATGGCTCTATTTGCAAGTGAATGATTTAAAGAAATTATAGGCAACGAAAGTTTATTCAACCTGTTAATTACTTTAGTAAGAACAGAATAATTTATTTCCTCCGTAATATCGCTCAAGGAAACTAAGGAAAGGTTATTTAACGATGTGATTGAAATAATTTCCGAAGTAAAATTACCGATGCGTTCGCAAATTATTGTCCCTTCAAAAGCCGTATTGAAAGTGTTTAATACATTGATGGGGATACTCTTACTTTTAACAGGTTCCATTGCTTTTGGGAAAATAACCTTTGCACCAAGGAAAGCTAATTCGGCAGCATCGTTATAATTAATCTCCTTGATTATTTTGGCCTCAGGAACAATTCGCGGGTCGGCACTTAGTATTCCGTCAACGTCCGTCCATATTTCAACCGAATCTGCATCAATTGCACCGGCAATAATTGTAGCGGTATAATCGGAACCACTTCTGCCTAACGTTGTAATATGCTCATTTTGATTTGAGCCTGTAAAACCGTTTACAATTGGAAGGACTTCGCGTTTTAGGTTCTTAAATTTTTGTTGAATTAGTTTGTTCGAAATATCAAAATCAACTTCGGCATTCCCGAAATGGGAGTTTGTTTTTATGAATTCGGCAGCTTCAAAATCTTCGGCTTCAATCCCGCGGGATTTTAAAGCCGAAACCATCAATGTTTTGGATAATAATTCTCCCATCGATATTACTGCGTCCGAAAGTCTATCTGTATATTCCTCAATCAAGTAAATACCTGTAAGTTTTTTCTCAAGATCCAAAAGTATTGTATTTATTTTTTGTTTAGTATTATCAATGAAATCTTTATTAATAAGTTCAACTAAAAGTTTGTAGTGAACCATCTTCACTTCTTCAACGATAGCTTTATAAGATGTGTCTTTTACAGCCGCAAGTTCAACCGATTTTATAAGTTTATCGGTAATGCCGCCGATGGCAGAAACAACTACTGCAATTTTGTCGGTATCATGTTTTTCGCAAATGATGTTTAATACTTGTTTAAAACTTTCTATTGTTCCAACCGATGTACCGCCGAATTTCAACACTTTCATTTTTATTCTCCATAAAAAGCTTCCATCCCAATTCGAGATGGAAGCATTGTTAATTATATTTTTGATAATGCCTGTTCAAAATCTTCAATAATATCGTCGATGTGCTCGATGCCGGGTGATACTCTTATTAACCCCGGTGTTGCACCGGCTTCATCACGTTCTGTCTCGGATAATTGACTGTGTGTTGTTGATGCCGGATGAATTACAAGTGTTTTTGCATCGCCAACATTTGCAAGCAGACTTGCAAGTTCTAAACTGTTAATAAATTTTTTACCGGATTCCAATCCGCCTTTAACTTCAAAAGTTAGTATCCCGCCGAACAATCCTTTTCTAAAAATTCTTTTTGCAGTTTCATGATCAGGATGATTTTCCAATCCTGGATAAACAACATTTTCAACCTTCGGATGCTTTTGCAACCACTGTGCGAGTTTCAAAGAATTTTCTCCATGTCGTTCAACTCTAAGTGATAATGTTTCCAATCCTTGAATAAATAAGAATGAGTTAAACGGACTTAAACTTGGTCCGTAATCGCGAAGCTGTTCAACTCGTGCTCGGATAATGAATGCAATATTTCCGAAAGGACCTTTATCGCCGAAAACTTCCCAGAAATTTAATTCGTGATAACTCGGCGATGGAGTTGTGAACACCGGGAATTTTCCGTTGCCCCAATTAAATTTCCCTGAATCGACAATTACTCCGCCGATTGATGTACCGTGTCCGCCTATCCATTTTGTTGCGGATTCAACAACTATATCAGCTCCGTAATCGATGGGACGAATTATATATCCGCCCGCTCCGAAAGTGTTATCTACAATTAGGGGAATATTATTTGAGTGAGCGAGCTGTGCAAATTTTTCAATATCGGGAACATTTAATCCCGGGTTGCCGATTGTTTCGATATACAATGCTTTTGTTTTTTCGTCAATATGTTTTGCAAAATCATCGGCGTTATTGCTCTTTACAAATTTTGTAGATATGCCGAGGCGGGGGAATGAAACTTTGAATTGATTGTATGTTCCGCCGTAAAGAAAACTTGAAGAAACTATATTGTCTCCGGCTTCGGCAATTGTGGAGATTGTTAAAAATTGTGCCGCGTGTCCCGATGCAGTTGCAAGTGCGGCAGCGCCGTTTTCCAATTTAGCGATTCGTTCTTCAAATACTGCAGTTGTAGGATTCATAATTCTTGTATAGATATTTCCGAATTCTTTAAGTCCGAAAAGATTTGCGGCATGTTCGGTGTTATCAAAAACATAAGACGATGTTTGATAAATCGGAACTGCCCTGGATTTTGTAACCGCATCAGGTTGATGACCCGCGTGAACCTGCAAAGTTTCGAAACGGTAATTTTTGTTTTGTTCGCCCATGATATATGTCCCCTTTATTTTGTACTTGTTTGGTTTGAATCTATTGTTTGAAAAATTTTTGTGAGGTGATGCTGCAAATGCCGGAGATAGTCTTCAATAACGAATTTAATTGTTACAGTATTTTCTTTTCCTATTCCGCAATGATTTGTTAAAACTTCTTCGGGTAGTGATTCAAGAATATGACAGAGATGGAAATTATAAAGTGTGAAAAAATTAATTAGATGTGACCATTGTTGAGAGTTGTGCCGCTGAATTTCTACCCAAAGATTTTGATTGTAAGGCGGAAAATCTTTTGCAGAATCATACGCAGCTCTTACAAATCTTTGATGATTATTTACAGCCGAATCAATTAAATGGCCAAGTATTTCTTTCTTTGACCATTTGTCCGGCGCAGATTTGAATTCCGCGTTTTTTTCGGAGATATTCTCCAAATCGTTTCGCGCTTTTATAACTGTCTTTCTAATTTGTTCTGCGATCGTTTTCATTTTTCTCACAATATTTATTTAATAAAAAAGCCCTTCATGTTTTACACGTGAAGGGCTAATATCTTGGTAACTATTCAGTTCACCCGTCACGGTATGTATATGGCATAGCCATCATATGCATAATCATACACATTATTCCGTTGCCGTAAATGTTTATGTTGATATTTTTTTTCATAAAATAGTCCATATAACAAAAAAGCCCTTCAAGTGAAGGGCTTTTAATTTCTATTTGCCGATTGTTATTCGGCGCCCTTCGTATTAAACGACATCATCATAATGCACATCATTTCCATATCCATTCTAAAAATGTTTTGCCGTTTATTTAATACGAAGTTTTTCATTTTCTATTTTTTATTTAGTGCGAATATAATTTGTAGATTTACATTTGTCAAATACTTTTTTAATTAATTTTCAAGAAAATGTATAATTATACATTAACTTATTATCGAAACTAGGCCGGAATTGTTTAGGATGCCATTAAAAGATGTGCGTAAATCTAAAATAAAAAGAATCAATTCATTGTTGATCAAACAATTTGGAATTCCTAAACGCCAGAACCCATTACCGGAATCGCTTGATTTA
>CAZRMG010000167.1:0-6609 GCA_964601095.1 uncultured Melioribacteraceae bacterium
AAATATTTATAAAAAAATTTTTATGAATTACTGGAACATTATTTGACTATATCTTTTAGAATATCTAAAATTAGAAGCACTAATTTAGGATGGTGGGTTAAAGCCGAAAATATTCGGCATTTGGTGCTTTAAAAAAGCTTACCAATTTCGATAATGAATAAAAAAAGAGGTTAAAGATGGAAAGAAAACTCGAAAAGGAGTTTAATTTTTATCTCGAACATCAAGAAGAGTTTGTAAAGAAGTATTTCGATAAATATTTAGTAATTAGAGATTCTGAAATAGTAGGGATATATGAAAATGAAATTGAAGCCTACACTGAATCGTCTAAAAAGTATAATCTAGGTACATTCTTGATACAACATTGTTTGCCTGGTGAGAACAATTATAAACAAACATTTCATTCGAGAGTGATTTTTGCTTAATTCTCCAAAGGTTTTAGAAGCAAGAGCTTTCACAACTCATTTTGATGGGATAGCGAGAGAGATTATAACTGATATTCACGTATCGCTCCCGTTCAAGCCTAAGAATAATTCAGATTTCAAAACAAATAAAATCCATCCTACAAAAGCTTTGTGGGATACAGGTGCTACAAATTCTGCGATCACACGTGAGGTAGCCAATGTGCTTAATTTGGAACCGAGTAGCAAAGCAGAAGTACATCATGCCAACGGAAAAGCACTTGTAGATGTTTATTATGTAAATATTTATTTGCCAAATGGATTTGTTATTCCTTTTGTCAGAGTAACTGAATGTTCTGCTACCTCAGGAAATTTTGGAGTTTTGATAGGTATGGATATTATCACACTTGGTGATTTCTCTTTAACAAACTTTAATAAGTTAACAACCCTTTCTTTTAGAATGCCTTCTCTTCATAAAGTTGACTACGTCAATAAACAAAAGCCAATAAGTAACGAAACAAAAGCTGGTAGAAATGATCCTTGCCCGTGTGGTAGCGGTAAAAAGTATAAGCATTGTCATGGGATCAATTCTTAATCCACTGTTTCTAAAATAGTATCTAAGATTTAATAAAATACTTATCTGTTTCTTAAAAAATACTTTACCAAATAATCTTTGGTTCTATATAATTGATAAGAATTCTTCCAACTTCGTTGTTTTCTAAAATACCTTTAAATTTTTCAGAGCCGGGACCGAAAGAAAAAACACCAACCATTGATGCTGTGTGGGAATTTTTAACAGCCCAGTGCGGTTCAATATTTTGTCTGTCGTTGCCTTTAATTGCAAAGCCGCCGCTTTCATGATCGGCTGTAACAACAACAAGAGTATTACCGTCTTTTTCTGCGAATTCCAAAGCGGCATTTACAGCATAGTTAAAATCTTTTTGTTCGCCAATCATATATTCATAATTGGTTTGTTCTGCGCCTTTGTCAATTAAAGAACCTTCAACCATCAAAACAAATCCTTCTTTGTTTTGCGAAAGTTTGTTGATAGCAACTTTAGTTAAATCGCCGAGAGTGTAATCTCGTTGCGGTGCTTTGGGTAGGGAATACTTATCGAACAACGCTAAAATCTTATTCGATGAATTATTCTTCTTAAGTTCCGGGTAACTTGCAAAGTATGAATAGTTTTTGTTTTTAATAGAATCGATGAATGTTATCGAATCATTAGTAGTGTTTCTATAAATTTTTGTTGAAAGGAAATCTGTTCCGCCTGCAATTGCAACATCAATCCCGCTGTCTAAAAATTGCTTGGCAATTTCATCTTCTTCGCTTCTGCTGTTAACATGTGCATAAAATCCTGCAGGTGTCGCATGAGTAAAAGATATTGTAGCAATAATACCTGTTGAGTAATCTTTTTCTTTAGCGAAGTCAAAAATATTTTTTAATTCGTTTCCTTCGGGCGATACACATAAACTCCAATTCTTAGTTTTATACCCGGTAGCGAGTGCAGTAACTCCGGCGGCGGAATCTGTTACAAGTTTATCTGCTGAACATGTAACCATCAAGCCGACTGATTTAAATTTTTTGAACGGATCATTTTCAAGCGAAAACACAGATGCGGTTACAGTGCTTAAACCCATTCCATCGCCGATGAGAAGAATTATGTTTTTGGGTTTTGAGCTTTGTTGACAAAAAACGGTTGTCGTTAAAAAAACAACAACCGTTAATGAGTGGAAAAATTTCCGGGATATTTTATTCATTTTAGTATTAATCCAAATAAGTGAGCCAATTATGACGGTCTTCAATTTTTCCGTATTGAATGCCTGTTAATTCGTTGTATAATTTTGTGCCGAGTTCGCCGGCGGTCTCATCGCTGAATTTTAAAATCGCTTCGTTGTATTTTAGTTTGCTTACTGATGAAATCACAGCGGCAGTTCCCGTTCCAAAAATTTCAAGAAGTTTACCTGCTTTATAACTGTCAATAACTTCTTGAAGTGAAATCAATCTTTCATTCACGTTATAGTTCCAATCTTTTAGAATTTGCAAAACAGACATTCTTGTAACACCCGGCAAAATAGAACCGCTTAACATCGGTGTTGCAACTTCATCTTTAAAGTTTACGAAAATATTCATCGCGCCGACTTCTTCAATATATTTTTGCTCAACGGCATCTAGCCATAAAATTTGGCTGTATCCTTCTTTTTTTGCTTCGGCTTGGGCAGCTAAACCGGCAGCATAATTGCCCGCAGCTTTAGCTTCGCCTGTGCCCTTGCGTACTGCGCGCACATACTTGTCCGTCACCATTATCGGAACCGGTTTAAATCCTTCGGGATAATATGGGCCAACCGGACTTAACATAACAATAAATTTATAATTATCAGCTGGTCTTACACCAAAACTCGGTTCGCTTGCAAACATAAAAGGACGGATATACAATGAATAACCCGGACGCGAAGGAATCCATTCTTTATCAACTTTTACCAATTCAAGAATTGCTTCCAGCGCAAGTGCAGGATCGACTTCGGGAATACACATTCTTTTTGCCGACCGATTTAAACGCTCAACATTTTTTTCAGGGCGGAATAATGCAATTCTTCCGCTATCTTGTTTGTATGCTTTTAATCCCTCAAATATTGCTTGCCCGTAATGCAAAACCATAGCGGCGGGACTTAGATGCAAGTCTTCAAATTTTTTAATTACCGGTTTTTGCCATCCGCCCTGCGAAGCAATATAATCCATTTCAAAAATATGATCGGTGTAATATTTTCCGAATGGTAAATTTTCCGGTATTTCAACCTTACCTTTTGATTCGATGATTTCAATTTTCATAACTTTCACTATTCATTGTTGTTAATAATGTTTTTCAAAAATTAAATTTCCTAATCTTTATTCAGGATCTTATTCTTGATCATTCATAGTTTTTTAAAATAAAGCTTTGTTTCGAACAAAGAACCTTATTTCCGAGGTCAACAATAAGATCATAGGCAAGAATAAAAAAACAATCTTTTTAAATTCTGCTTCATATTGCGAAAACAATATAGATAAAAAATAAAAAAATTGACAGCATTAAAGTTTTTCTCTTACAATCCTTTTTGTAAATTGTAAAACAAAAACAAATCAAAAAATTAAAATGATATTTAAAAAGATTGGACTTGCAATTACTTTTTCGCCCAACGCTTTATCGCTTCTTAAAACAGCCAAAAGGTTGAGGGATTTATTCGATTCGCAATTGTGTTTAATTCATGTCGGTGAAAAAAACAGCGGCACTGTTGAACTTATGAGAAACCTGTTAATTAAAACCGGTATTGATGAAAACTCCTGCGAATTAGTCTGGAAGGTCGGAGAACCCGGTAAAGTAATTATTAACACATGTTCCGAAAAAGGTGTTGATCTTTTAATTAGCGGCGCGTTGGAAAAAGAAAGCATGTTAAAATATTACATAGGGTCTGTCGCACGTAAAATTATGCGAGAAGCCGCTTGCTCTGTTCTTATTCTAACTAATCCTGCCGAAAATACAATGCGTTTTAAAAAATTTTGCGTTTCGGTTCAATACACTCCTCTTGGAGAATTCTCTATTAAAAAAGGTTATGAATTTGCAAAACTGGAAAATGCCGATGAGTTTATTCTTGTAAGAGAATTTCAAATACCGGGACTTGCAATTACAATCTCCGACGGAGGTTCTGTACAAGAGACTGAAGAAAAAAGGATTGGCTGGCAAAAAGAAGAGGAACAAAAGTTAAAAGTATTTGCACAAGAAAATAATATAACGGGAAATATGGTTAAGACTATATGTCTTTATGGAAAACAAGGATGGGAATTGAGTAATTATGCACGGGAAAATTCAGGAGATTTATTAGTTGTTCCATCGCCGCCTAAACGCTTAAAACTTTTCGACAGAATTTTTCAGCATGATTTGGAATTTATTCTCAACCAGATTCCGTGTGCATTATTAATTGTAAGACAAAACTCCAATTGAAACGAGAATTATGAAATTTACTTCGATAGAAATAGTTTACTTTCTTTTGGGCATCGGTGTTATCCTTTTAATTGGAAGAGGAATCGGTGAGGTGCTTCGAAAATTCAGGCAGCCGATTGTTATTGGGGAAATTATTGCCGGTATAATTTTAGGTCCTACAATTTTCGGCTCTATCTTTCCTGAGTTTTATAATTCTCTTTTCAACTACTCAACTGCCACTAATTTTGCTTTTAACGGAATTACCGAATTAAGTCTTGTTATGCTTTTACTTGTACTCGGTCTCGAAATTGATTTAAGTCTCGCTTTAACGCAAGGTAAAACCGCATCGATTGTTAGCATACTTGGCGTTGTATTTCCTTTCTCGATCGGATTTGTTGTTGCATATCTCTTTCCATATCAAATGGGCATAAATAATTTTGATATGCGTTTACCTTTCGCGCTTTTTATAGGAACAGCTTTATCGATTACCGCATTGCCGGTTGTAGCAAAAGCGTTGATGGATCTGAATATTTTTAAAACAGAGATTGGTTTGCTGATAATTACTTCGGCAATGTTCAACGATTTAATCGGTTGGATAATCTTTTCAATTATAATCGGGATGATTGGACACAGCACGCACGCTATGGGACTTCAATGGTTGATTCTTTCATTAATAGGTTTTGTGTTATTTACATTATTGATTGGAAGAAGAATTATCAATTATATAATCCCGAAGTTGGAAAAATTTACATCTTATCCCGGCGGAATTTTGAATTTTATTTTCGTACTCGGATTACTCAGTGCCGCGTTTACAGAATACATTGGCGTGCATGCAATATTCGGTGCTTTTATAATAGGTATAGCTATTGGCGATTCAGTTCACCTTAAACAAGACACTCGTGAAATTATTCAACAGTTTGTTACAAATATTTTTGCCCCTATTTTTTTTGTCTCAATAGGACTTAGAATAAATTTCATTGTTAATTTTGATTTATTCCTAATACTCATATTTCTAATTTTATCTTTTACCGGAAAAATGCTGGGCAGTATTCTCGGAGCAAAACTCGGTGGTATAGATAAGAATAAAGCTGTAATAATAGGGTTTGGACTTAGCGCTCACGGTGCGATGGAAATTATTCTGGGAACAATAGCTTTACAGAATAATCTTATACAAGAAAAAGTTTTTGTAGCTTTAGTAATAATGGCTTTGGTTACATCAATAACCAGCGCACCGTTAATGAGTTACTTTTTAAAAAGAAACAAAAGGATGTCCGGCTTTTTAGAGCTTTTAAAAGCTGAAAATATTTTCTTTACAAATGCTGCTACAAAAACAGAAGTGATAAAGGAATTATGCATAAAAGTTTCGAAGTATCATAAACTTAGTAACGAAAAATTAATTGAAGAAGTAATGTCACGGGAGGAATTGTTTTCTACCGGACTCGAAAAACATTTGGCAATTCCGCATGCAAAAGTAAATGTGCCGGATCCGATAATTGCAATTGCAGTTCATAAAACAGGAATTGATTTTAATTCACACGACGGTTTGCCTGCTAAAATAATTATTCTATTAATAACACCTCAAAACGATCCTGAACTTCAATTAAAACTTCTTGCGGAAATTTCCGGTACAATCGGCAAAGAAGAAATTATAAACCGGCTTTCGGAATCACGTAATCCGACAGAATTTATATCTAATATCAAACAACTTTCATAGATTTACTCAAAGAAAAAATTATTTATTATGATTATTGCTTTCACACAAAAACTCGGTAAAAAAACATTGGATTTTTTTCAGGAAGCCGGGCAAGTATTTAAACTGCTTAACGATATTTTCAAATACGCTCCATCATTAATAAAGAACCGCAAAAATTTTCTTTTTCAGATGGAACATATAGGCGTTAATTCTGTTCCGCTGGTATTAATAATTGCAGTATTCACTGGCGCTGTTGCGGCATGGCAGGCGGCTTATCAGTTAAAAGGAATTGCGCCGTTGTCTTTCCTTGGTGCAACTACAAGCCGCGCAATTATAACTGAACTGGGACCTGTATTAACAGCAATAGTAATTGCGGGAAGAGTAGGCGCATCCATTGCCGCCGAACTCGGTTCGATGAAAGTTACCGAACAAATTGATGCGCTCGATACAATGGGAATTAGTCCTGTACGTTTCCTTGCAACTCCGCGTTTCTTCGCCGCAATAATTATGATGCCGGTATTAATTGTTTTTGCTAATGCCGTTTCTTTGTTTGGTGCTTATGT
>CAZRMG010000168.1:0-6568 GCA_964601095.1 uncultured Melioribacteraceae bacterium
TTCATCATTGGCGAAATTTTAATTTGAAAAGTACTCGCCATTCTTAAAGCACCTGAAATATACATCGCTTCTGCAGCGGCGGCCAGACCTTTTGATGCGGCGTCCCCGACAACAATACCAAGACGATCTTCGTCATCGCCAATAGTTAGATAATCATAAAAATCACCTGCTACAGTATCAGCAGGAATTGTAATTCCAAATAAATCGTAAAAGTAAAAACTATATTCGTGTTCGGGCAATATACTTCTTTGCAGCAGCTTTGCCCTATCAATATCAGCCATTAAATTTTTACGCGACTGACTTAAATACCTTTCATTAATTTTTTGGGTAAGAACCGTTGCTACAATATTCAAAGTATAACGCAAATCATCGCCAATCATATCTGTATTTACTGCAAGCAAGTACTCGTAATATTTCTTGTCGTCGATTTTTATTTTTTTACCGACACCCGAAGCCGAGTATTTAAATATTCCCTTGCTAATCAAAAGCGTATCCGATTCATCGGCAAGAATAGTTCTGTGCTGGGCGACTTTTTCAAACAAAGGATAATCTTTTACTTTAAGCGAAAAATCTTTGGGAATATTCTGAACTTTTCCCGTTTGGAATAAAATGCTGTAAGCTTTCTTTTTGGAATCAAGTTTCCAAACCCTTCCGCCGCTTAAATTGATCTCTTCGCTTGTTACAATTTGTTTAACAACTTCTTCCAGTAATTCCTGATCCGTATCAAAATTTTTGGAAGCTACAGTTTCAATTGTCTTTAATAGTTTTTTCTGATCCATAGTCGATTAATTTATTCCGAATAAAAATCTATTAATTTTTGAATAGTGATTTTGCTTACTTCATTAAATTCATTTGATGAAAAAGAATTCATAATACTGTTAACTGTCGGCCTATAAACGCCTTTATTAACATACCCGCCGCCTTCAAATACACCGGTTTTGTTTTTATATTTTTCCTCGTTTGGAGTTGGAACCGGAATATCTTTATCAATAAGATTTTTCCATTTACGTTCAAAATTTACAAGTGTAGTAATATTTGCTTCCCACGGTTCAACATCCAATGGATAATAGTCCTGATAAGTAGAATCATCTGCGTACTCATCGGCAAGACCCGCAAAGCCATGCCCGAATTCGTGAACAAATATTTGTTTACATAAAGTATTATCCGCGGCTGTGGCGTTGTAATAATTATAGATAGCACCTCCGCCGTATTTATCAGTATTAATTAAAATATAGATTTGGTCATAAGGCGCATTCGCCGCTGTATTTTTTACAGCAAAATAATCAGTTGTCATCAAGTATCTTTCGCTGTCGAAAGTATAAAAGCGGGAATTTAGCAATGTCTGCTTCCAAATTTCTTTGCCTGGGATATCGGTTCCACTTTCAGGAGAAGGTGCTTCTACACCCCATATATTAATCTTGTTTTCATTTTCTTTAAAAGGTGAATATTCGAAAAGATACCCGGCAACTTTCTTACAGTCGTTTTTGAATTTTTCCATTTCATCTTTTGAATATCCCTCGGGAATTATAACAATATCAAGCTTTTTAGATGGTTCGCCTGAATAGTGTACTTTAAAATTTGGATATGGACTAATTTTTTCTTGGATGATAAAATAATCATCGGGATTAACCGAATACTCAAACTTCTTTTGCGGAATATTTTTTTTATCTTTTCTATAAATCTCAACTTTCACCTTATTCTTTGGGAATGGAAATGACACAGAACCCATAAAAGAACGGATAGTAGATTTTGATTCTTCAGTTGTTTGCCATTCTTGATATAATGTTGAAAATCCTCTCGAATATATTAACTGCTTTGAAGCATAATCGGTAACAGTAAAAACATAATAACCGTAATTGAATTTATCAATCAGATTGATTTTGGAGCCGCTCCACTGTCCTTCTTTAATTAATTTATCGAAGGATATTGTTTCGCTGATATTATTTCCTGTGTGGTAAAAATCCAGCCGCAACGTTTTATCAATAAAAAAATCATCAAAATTTATTTGTGGCAAAATTACAATTGGAATTAAAAGCATAATCAGTATAAACTTTTTCATAAAATATTATCCTTAAGCAAGCAAATATCTATTTGGAAATTTTTCTTGAACCCGGTTTAATTACCGGTATATTTTGTTTGCACAACGGGCATTCGTCAGGCAAATACGATACTACTTCCAGTTGTAAAGTGCTGAATTGCGGAACACCAAAATTGACTTTATTGTTACTTCTATCAACAATAAAACCAACGCCTGCAACGATGCCGCCTCCATTCTTAACAATATCAATAACTTCAAAAACGGAACCGCCAGTAGTAACTACATCCTCACAAACAAGATATTTCTTTCCTTCTTCAATCTGAAAACCGCGGCGTAGAGTTAGAACCTTATCTTCGCGTTCGGCGAAAATAAATTTTTTGCCTAATTGTCTTGCAACTTCCTGTCCGACAACAATACCGCCGATTGCGGGCGCAATAACAGCATCAATCTCTTGTGTTTTAAAATGCTCTGCAATCATTGAACAAATTAAAGTATTGTATTCCGGATATTGAAGCACCAGTGCGCACTGAAAATATTGGTTGCTGTGTCTTCCCGAAGTTAATAAAAAATGCCCGTTCAAAAGGGCATTTGTTTCCTCAAATAAGTCTAAGATTTTTTCGTATTTCATATTTATACTTTGTCTATTAGTTGTGCGAGTTTAAAATCATTCCGGGTTACTCCGCCGGAGTTGTGTGTTGATAAAGCAACAGCAACTTTATTCCATTCGTGAAGAAATAAATCGGGGTGATGATCAATTTTTTCGGCTTCAAAACCTATCTTAACAATAAACGATACAGCTTCCGAAAAATTTTTAAGAACAAATATTTTACGGATGGAATTATTTTCATAATTCCATCCGCTTAAATTTTTTAGATTTTCTAAAATTTCGTTTTCGTTTAATAAAATCATAAAATTATTTAGGAAGCGAATTATACTTTTTTCTTTTCCTGTGTATCCTGTTCTTCAGGTTCAACCGATTTATCAATTGTAAAATAAAGTTCTTCTGTATTCTTTTTATGTTTTGCAACAATTTTGTCGCCTTCTTTAAAATGTCCTAATAATAATTCTTCGGCGAGCGGATCTTCGACATATTTTTGAATCGCCCGTTTTAACGGACGCGCACCGAATTTCTGATCGAATCCTTTGTCAGCTAAAAATTCTATTGCAGATTTCTGCAGTTCAATACTCATTTTGTTATTGCTGATGCTCTTAATTAAATCTTTCATCTCGATAACAATAATTTTTTTGATGTCTTCTTTATCAAGGTTTCTAAATACAATTGTTTCATCAATTCTATTAATGAATTCAGGATTGAATAAACGCTTCATAGCATCCTCAACAGTATTCTTCAAATTCGAATACTGGTCGGTATCCAATCCTTCACTAAAACCATAGCCGCCGGTAGCTTTTATTTCTTTAGTGCCGACGTTCGAAGTCATTATAATTATTGTATTTTTGAAATCAACTTTACGACCCAAACTATCTGTTAAAGTGCCGTCGTCAAGAACTTGAAGCATCAAATTAAAAACATCGGGATGAGCTTTTTCGATTTCATCAAACAGCACAACAGAATAAGGTTTTCTGCGTACTCTTTCAGTTAATTGTCCGCCCTCTTCGTAACCGACGTATCCTGGAGGTGCCCCAACTAAGCGAGATACAGCAAATTTTTCCATGTATTCGCTCATATCAATTCGAATTAAAGCATCTTCCGTATCGAATAAATATCTCGCGAGTTCTTTGGCTAATTCAGTTTTTCCCACTCCCGTTGGACCAAGAAATATAAATGTACCAATTGGTTTTGAAGGTCGTTTCAAACCAGCTCGTGTTCGCCTAATTGCTTTAGCCAATTTTGATACGGCTTCGTCCTGACCAACAATTCTACCTTTAACAGCATCTTCCATTTTCATTAATTTATCTGATTCGGCTTGAACCACACGAGTTACCGGTATTCCCGTCATCATGGAAACAACAGTTGCTATATCGTCTTCGCTGACATCAAAAACCAAATCTTTTGTTTTGGCATCCCATTCTCGTTTGGCAATTTCAAGATCTGATTGAAGTTGTCTTTCAGTATCGCGTAAACGTGCTGCTTCTTCATAATCCTGTTGTTTTACAACTTGAATTTTAAGCTGCTTAATTTTTTCAATATCATCTTCAAGTTTTAGTACTTCATCCGAAACAGTGAAATGCCCCATATGAACCCGCGATCCCGCTTCATCAACAACATCGATAGCTTTATCGGGTAAATGACGGTCAGTAATATATCTTTCACTTAAACGTACCGCATTTTCAATAGCTTCGGTAGAATATCTTACATGATGATGTTCTTCGTATTTGAATTTTATGCTTTCAAGAATTTGAATAGTCTCATCAACCGAAGGCGGATCAACCATTACCTTCTGGAATCTTCTATCAAGAGCGCCGTCGGTTTCAATATATTTTCTGTATTCGTCAAGAGTAGTTGCTCCGATACATTGAATATCCCCGCGAGCTAAAGCCGGTTTAAACATATTTGATGCGTCAAGAGAACCCGAAGCTCCGCCTGCTCCAACAATCGTGTGTAATTCATCAATAAATAGAATAACGTCTTCCGCTTTCTCAAGTTCATTCATCAAAGCTTTCATTCTTTCTTCGAATTGGCCGCGGTATTTTGTTCCTGCAACTAATCCGGCCAAATCCAATGTAACAACGCGTTTATCCTGAAGAATTCTAGGTACTTTTCGCTGTATAATTTTTAAAGCTAAACCTTCTGCAATTGCAGTTTTACCAACACCCGGCTCACCAATAAGAACCGGATTATTCTTTTTCCTTCGGCTTAAAACCTGTGCAACTCTTTCAATTTCTTTTTCTCTTCCGATGACGGGATCAAGCTTGTCTTCGATGGCAAGTTTGGTTAAATCGCGTCCGAAATTATCTAGTACAGGAGTTTTTGTCTTTTCAATTTTTTTAGCAGAAGGAAAAGGTGTTTGAGCAGTTGATGCTTTACCTGGTTCTTTGCTGCTTAAAATATTATTCAATTCGGCGCGCGCATTATCATAAGTCAAACTAAATTGGTGAAGAATTTGAGTTGCAATATTATCTTCATCTCTTAGCAAAGAAAGTAGAATATGCTCTGTTCCGATTACATCTGATTTATAAATCTTGGATTCAATCTGTGTTATTTTTAAAACCTTTTCAGCTTGTTTTGTCAGCGGTATATTACCTATTGTTAATGTTCCGCCGGATGTACGTACAGTATCTTCGATAGCTTTTTTCAATTTTATAAGATCAACATCAAGATTACGCAATATTTTAACCGCTACACCCTGTCCTTCTCTAATAATTCCGAGTAATAGATGTTCGGTTCCAATATAATCATGTCCCAGCCGCAGTGCTTCTTCACGGCTTAATCTTATAACTTCCTGCACTCTTTCAGAAAAATTACCTTCCATAAATAAATCCTTTACATTTTATATTCTTAACAGAAAACCTTAGTAAATGGTTTCATAAATATACATATCGAACCCTCTCTTAGCAAGAAACGGTTTCCACATCATTTTTGTATTTTTGTAATAATTGAACATAATTGATATCTTGCAAGTGGTTAATTAAAAAGAGGTTGTAATGGAAGCTTTAACAGGATTTTCTGTTTTAATAATAGTTGTGGCAATAATTTTTCTTTTCATGTTTTTCTACTATGTACCGCTCGGCTTATTTATTACAGCTTACTTTAGCGGCGTCAAAGTCAAGATTTTCAGAGATCTGATTGGAATGCGGCTTAGAAAAGTTTCTCCGCAAGTTATAGTTAGAAATCTAATTGCTGCTACAAAAGCAGGTATCGAATTAAATTCTTCACTTCTTGAAGCTCATTATCTTGCGGGCGGAAATGTTACAAATGTTGTTAACGCATTAATTTCAGCGAACAAAGCTAATTTAGATTTAGGATTTCCTAAAGCAGCGGCCATTGATTTAGCAGGCCGCGATGTTTTAGATGCAGTAAAAATGTCGGTCAATCCTAAAGTAATTGAAACTCCACTTGTAGCTGCAGTTGCAAAAGATGGAATACAGTTAAAAGCTATTGCAAGAATTACAGTAAGAACTAATCTTGAAAGACTTGTCGGTGGTGCCGGTGAAGCTACAATTTTAGCACGCGTGGGCGAAGGTATTGTTTCAACAATCGGCTCAAGTAATTCTCATAAAGAAGTTTTGGAAAATCCGGATAAAATTTCAAAAGTTGTTTTATCGAAGGGCTTGGATTCAGGCACCGCATATGAAATTTTGTCAATTGATATTGCAGATGTTGATGTTGGAACTAACATTGGTGCTATTTTACAGACAAATCAAGCAGAAGCGGATTTAAAAGTTGCACGTGCAAAAGCTGAAGAAAGACGCGCTGCCGCAGTTGCACTTGAACAGGAAATGAGCGCCGAAGTTGCGAGAATGCGCGCTAAAGTTGTTGAAGCTGAATCTGAAGTTCCAAAAGCTATGGCTGATGCATTTAGAAACGGCAGACTCGGTGTAATGGATTATTATAATATGAGAAATGTGCAA
>CAZRMG010000169.1:0-6558 GCA_964601095.1 uncultured Melioribacteraceae bacterium
GTAACAATAAAGGTTTACGATATTTTAGGTAAAGAAATAGCAGAACTTGTAAATGAAAACAAACAGGCAGGTTATTACACTGTTAATTTTGATGCAGGCAAACTTACAAGCGGAATTTATATTTCAACAATACAGTCTGGTAATTTTGTACAATCAAAGAAAATGTTGATGATAAAATGATAAATCATTTGTGCAGAAATTCGGAAGAATTATTGCGGGATTGTTAATAAAATAAAACCAACAAAAACGGAGACGCCATGTATGGCGTCTCTACGTAAAAATTAAAATGTAAATGTTACTCCGAATTTGAATGTTTCGTATGTTAATGGTGATTCTGTTTTAAACGGCCAATTCATGTTCTCTTTTTTCAATGTGTAAAACGCGTATGAAAATCCGTTCTTTAAAAGAAAATTAACTATCGGCGTTGCTGCTGGCGAGGAATCAAATACTTCATCTACAAAGTTGTCAATTACGTTTAATCCGGCGGCTTCAATTGCAAAACTCCCTAAATGTTTCCAGAACATGTGCCGCGGGAATATAACCGTTGTTTCATAACCGGCGTTGAATGAAATCAAGTGACCAAATTCAAATCTAATTCCGCCTTCTGCCAATGTGCCAAAGCGAAATTCTTTGTCGAATCTTTGTAATATTTCGGTATCGTTCACTGCATCATTCGAATTGTAAGCTATTCCAACCGGGTAATCTTTCATTTCAAGTTTTGACCACACGGCAGAGTTTTCTGTATAGGGAAGAATTCTAAACTGACCTAAATCATAGCAATACCCGGATCTTCTTCCAAAACCAAAACGAATTAAATCGGAACTCAACTCGCTCCCGGTTGCTTTGTCGGAATGTAGTGATGTAGCGAGTCGTGAGATAAATCCGTATTTCTCATTGAATTCGTTAACAATTCCATCGTTATTTTCCATAGATGCGTATCCGAGTTTAATTTCGGCAAACCCGACTTTTGCAAAATTGCTTTTAAACTTATCATGTTTTGCTTCACTAAAACCGTATGAAATTTCAATTGTCGGTTTACCTTTTTCCCATCCCCACCAATTGTCTTCCCAATCCCAATCCCAGTCCCAATTATCATCATCGTCATCGAAGTATTCTTCATCATCTGTTTCAATTGAATCTTCAACCTGCGCATTTATATTTATTGTTTGAAGAATGAAGAAGAAAGAAAAACAAAAAAGTAATTTTCTAAGCATTTGTTTCTCCATATTGTTTTTAATATTTGGAATGTTAGACGGTAAAAAGGTAAGAATAGTTACAAAAAAACCCGGCTGTAAAAACCGGGTTTGTAAAATTTAACCGACTTTAATGCCAGTCCGTTTTTCGAGGGTTGAAACAAGTGCATCCATCAGCACATCGTTTTGAACGGGTTTTGTAATGAAAACGTCAACACCGGCACGGTACGCGTTGTCTTTATCTTTTTGGAATGCGTGGGCTGAAAGTCCTACAATAGCAATGTTCTTTTTATCTTCGGATTGTCTAAGTTCTTGCGTTAATTGAAGCCCGTCTTTTTTACCGCGAAGAGAAATATCCATCAAAATTAAATCAAAGTTTTTTTCTTTCATCTTCTCGTAAAATGTTTCGGCGGAATCGCAAATGTCAACTTCAAATTTCTTCTTTAAGAACAATTGAAGAAATTTTTGGTTTTCATAATCGTCCTCAACAATCAGTAATTTTGGTTTGTTTTGTTCCATGTTTATTCTGCATTTAATTTGGTACAAAGATAGTTAATAAATCAAAAAACCGAAACCCGCTTTAACAATTTTGTGATTTAATACTCATCCCAGCTTTTAACTTCAAGTTCGAGCGGATTTTTATTCATCAATGCTTCAGCAAGACGCATAGCAAGCTGGCGGTTTGTAATTAATGGGACTTTATAATCGACAGCCGTTCTTCTAATCAAATAATCATTTGTTAATTCTTCTTCCTGGAAATTTTTAGGAATATTGATTACAAGATCGAGTGATTTTGATTTTATTAAATCCAATGCGCTTGAACCTTTGCCAGCCAACGGCCATTCAATTTCATTTACTTCTATTTGATTTGCTTTCATGAATTTTGCCGTGCCGGGAGTTGCATAAAATTTTACTCCTAATTTTATAAGTTGTCTTGCCGGCTCAAGCAATTCGGTTTTAGATTCGATTGTTCCCGATGAAATTAAAATTGATTTTATTGGGAATCTAAAACCCACGGAGGTCAACGATTTCAAAAACGCTTCGTTGAAATCTTTACCGAGACAAGCGACTTCACCCGTTGAAGCCATTTCAACTCCGGTGGTCGGGTCGGCGCCTTCAAGTCGCGTGAAAGAAAACTCCGGTGCTTTAACACCGACATAATCGTAAGAGAAAGTTTCATCATGGCAAGGTTCAACCTTTTTACCCATAATTACTTTTGCGGCGATATCAATAAAATTATGTTTTAATGTTTTCGATACGAACGGAAAACTTCTTGAAGCACGCAAATTGCATTCGATCACTTTTACTTTATTATCTTTTGCAAGAAATTGAATATTGAAAGGTCCGTTTATGTTTAATGATTTTGCGATACTCGCAGAAAATTGTTTTATCTGTCGCATTGTTTCGAGGTAAGTTCTTTGAGCGGGAAGAACGAGAGTTGCATCGCCCGAATGAACACCTGCATTTTCAACGTGCTCGGAAATTGCTGAACAGACAATATTACCGTTTTGTGCAACCGCGTCAAATTCAAGTTCTTTTGCGTTTACTAAAAATTTAGAAATCACTACCGGGTGTTCAGGTGAAACATCAACAGCTTTTTGTAAGAAACGGGTCAATTCAACATCATCAGTTGCGATAGCCATTGCGGCGCCGCTTAAAACATAAGAAGGACGAACGAGTACAGGATAGCCAACTTTGTTGGCGAAAACTAATGCATCTTGAATTGTACTGAGTTTACTCCACTCAGGTTGACCAATTCCGAGGTCATCGAGCATCGCAGAAAATTTGCTTCTGTTTTCTGCTTTGTCAATCGACTCAG
The DNA here is from genome assembly GCA_964601095.1 of uncultured Melioribacteraceae bacterium. Lineage (GTDB taxonomy): Bacteria > Bacteroidota > Ignavibacteria > Ignavibacteriales > Melioribacteraceae > JAEWUC01. Next base: position 3,013 of record CAZRMG010000169.1, read on the forward strand.
GAGAAGTGCCGAGAATTTTAATACCAACATTCGCAAGTTTAAGCGATAGATTATTCGGCGTTTGCCCGCCCATTGCAACAATTACACCGCGCGCTTTTATTGTATCGTAAATTTCCCAAATTGTTTCTGTTGTTAATTCTTCGAAGAAGAGTGCGTCGGATTCATCGTAATCGGTACTCACTGTTTCAGGGTTACAATTTATTATAACAGTTTTGTATCCAAGTTCTCGAAGTGTTTTGCCTGTGTTAACGCAGCACCAATCAAATTCAACTGAACTGCCTATTCGATATGGACCCGAGCCGAGAATGATTATACAGTTCTTTAACTTGAAATCGAAATCGTGCCCGGAACAATTGTATGTCATGTATAAATAATTTGTATTTGCGGGGTATTCTGCCGCGAGTGTATCTATATGTTGAATATAAGGTTGAATATTATTCTTCTTTCGGAGCAGATAAATATCATGCGCGTCTTTACCAATTACGTTTGCAATCTGGCGATCTGAAAATCCGTGCTGCTTAGCTTCAAGCAATAATTCTTTCGAAATTTTTTGGGAAGAAGAAATTCTTTTCTCAATATCTACAATGTTTTGAATCTTATAAAGAAACCATTTATTAATATGTGTTAACGAATGAACCCAATCTACCGAATAACCTTGTTTAAGTGCTTGAACAACGGCAAACATTCTTTCTTCAGTTGGATTACGCAAAGCTTCTTCGAGTTCTTCGAATTCAACTTTTGTACGGCTCGCTGTTAAACCTTCCACGCCGATATCGAGCATGCGCATTGCTTTTTGAATCGCTTCTTCGAATTTTCTTCCGATAGCCATAACCTCGCCCACGGATTTCATGGATGAACCGAGTTTGCGTTTTACAAGACGGAATTTTTTTAAATCCCAGCGAGGTACTTTTATAACAATATAATCTAATGCCGGTTCGAAAAATGCTTTTGTTGTTTTTGTTACGGAGTTTGGCAATTCATGTAAGCCGTAACCAAGCGCAAGTTTTGCCGCCACGAATGCAAGCGGGTAGCCGGTAGCTTTTGATGCGAGCGCCGAACTGCGTGATAAACGCGCATTAACTTCTATAACCCTGTAATCGGTTGAGTTAGGATCGAGCGCGTATTGAATATTACATTCGCCGACAATTCCAAGATGGCGTATTGTTTTAATTGCAATCTCGCGCAGCATGTGGTATTCGTTATTTGTTAAAGTTTGACTCGGCGCAACAACAATGCTTTCACCTGTATGAATTCCCATCGGGTCAATATTTTCCATGTTGCAAACAACAAGGCAATTATCATATTTATCGCGAACAACTTCGTATTCTAGTTCTTTCCAACCTTCAAGATATTCTTCCACCAAAATTTGCGATGAATAAGAAAGTGCTTTCGATGCAAGTTTTTTTACTTCAGATTTATTTCTGCAAATTCCCGAACCTAATCCGCCGAGAGCGTAAGCAATTCTTATAATTACGGGAAAACCAATTTCATCGGCAACTTCAAGAGCTTCTTCAACGGTGCTAAGGGCTTTGCTTTGCGGAAATTTTATGTCGATCTCGGAAAGCTTATTGCAGAATAATTGCCTGTCTTCGGTATTTTCGATTGCGTCTATCTGTGTCCCAAGAACTTTAACTTTATATTTTTTTAGAATGCCTTCACGGTGAAGTGCGAGTCCGCAGTTTAATGCAGTCTGACCGCCGAATCCCAAAATAATTCCGTCAGGTTTTTCTTTCTTAATAACTTTTTCAACATAATGTGTATTAATTGGAAGCAGATAAACTTTGTCTGCGAGATAATCGGAAGTTTGTATTGTCGCAATATTCGGATTAATTAGAACAGTATAAATTCCTTCTTCTTTAAGTGCTTTAATAGCTTGTGAACCCGAATAATCGAATTCACCCGCTTCACCTATTTTAAGTGCCGAGCTTCCGATAATTAAAACTTTTTTGTGTTTCATCTATGCCCTATATTTTTTTCATTTTAAACTCTTTACAGTGATCCTTCACTAAGTGAGGAAATTCAAAAAGAGAACTACTATTTGACATCTTTTAAAAATTCATCGAAAATGAATGAAGTATCCACTGGTCCCGGCGCTGCTTCGGGGTGAAATTGAACGCTTCTGAAAGGAAGCTTTTCATGTTTCATCCCTTCATTCGAATAATCATTCAAATTTTCGAACCACGGTTGCCAGCCGCGCGGTAAAGATTTGGTGTCCACTGCAAAACTGTGGTTTTGAGAAGTAACATAACATTTATTCGAACCGACTTCTTTAACCGGCTGGTTTTGACTTCGGTGTCCGTATTTTAATTTATACGTTTTAGCCCCAGCAGCAAGAGAAAGTATTTGATGCCCCATGCAAATTCCAAGTATCGGAACTTGTTTTTGGATTAATGATTTGGCGGTTTGTGCAAGCTGTTTATAAACTATAGGGTTTCCCGGACCGTTTGAAAGAACAACGCCGTCGTAATCTTCGTTGGTAACATTATAATCATAAGGTACGCGCATGACAGAAACATTTCTATCTAACAGATTCGTGAGTATACTTTTTTTGCATCCGCAGTCAATTAGTAAAATTCTTTTTTTGCCGCTGCCGAATTTTTCAACATGGGGAATAGTAACCTGCGAAATAAGATTATCAACATCGGGATCGTAGTATTTTATTTTCTCTTTCCCGATCTCAATTTTCCCGAGCATCGTTCCATGTTCACGTAAAATTTTTGTTAACCGTCTTGTATCAATACCGTATAAACCGGGCACATTAAATCTTTTTAACCATTGGTCTAAACTTTCAATCGCGTTCCAATGGCTGTAAGCCTGCGATTCTTCAGAAACCACAAGCGCTTGAATTTGAATTCTATCCGATTCAAAATTTTCAGGAATATCGTCGTCATCCTTCATCGGTGGAATTCCATAGTTGCCAACGAGCGGGTAAGTCATTACAAGTATTTGTCCTTTGTAGGAAGGATCTGTTAATGTTTCGGGGTATCCAACCATTCCGGTATTGAATACAACTTCACCGGCAATAGATTTGTGTTTGCCGAATAAAATACCTTCGAAAACATTTCCATCCTTTAAAATAAGTTTAGCTGTTGTTTTGTGCGTGTGTATGTTTTTGCTCAATGCGGTTTATCTCCTAATCTTTACTTTGGGCAGGGTTTCTGCTATAGAGGTAAAAACAAATTGGACAAACATAAAAAAAATTTTTCGGGCTGCAAAATGATAAATAAATATTTTAAAGATATTTACCGATATTCTGTTAAATATTTGTGTTCTCGGCGGAATTAGCCTGCTATATTTAGCTAAATTAGAGTAATTGCAAACATATAATATAAGGTTATGTTCAGTTTCTCTCAGCATTAGGTTCCGCTATAATTGAAATTTCAACAAGAATGAATTTTATATAAAAGAATTTTAATATCCTTTTAAAAGATTTATTAGGTAAAGTGATTTAAGGCATAGATTTTTTTTTAAGATTATGCTACAATTGTCCCGGCGAAATTACGGGCAGGGGATCTCGGCTGGTACTCTGAACGATAATTAACAAAA
>CAZRMG010000170.1:0-6522 GCA_964601095.1 uncultured Melioribacteraceae bacterium
GAATATATTTTTATCTGTTAACCACGGATAAGTTTTCTCAATCTAAGAAAATGATCATGATTAAATAACGATTAGTATAGATAATCCATACAAAATCGAAACTCGGATAAGACTTGCAATGCTGAATCTAAAGTTAATAGAGAAGGAAAGTTATGAAGTCAAAAAATAGTGAACGGTTGTTGTCTCTTGATGCTTTGCAAGACTTTGATATGTCTTGGATAGTTCCCGGAGAATTTTTAATTCGCTCGCTTAGGGATTTGACAAACTGGAATTGGTTTGAATGGTTATCAATAAACAAAAACTAATGGACAAATTCATTTATTCTTTATACCACCCGGGGGTCAATTTTATTGTTAAGCATTTTCTATTTCATAATTGATGTTGCGGGATATAAAAAGTGGTCGTTCTTTTTTGTTGTAATCGGTACGAATTCCATTACTATCTATCTCCTAAGCTCCATTAACATAACTAAATATTTATTTGGCGGGGTTATCAATTGGGCAGATAAAGGAATGCGGCCGTTACTATTTTTTATTTTTCTTCTTGTAATCGGATGAGTCCGGATTTAATAAAACTCATCTTAAAAAGCTATAGGTTAACACGGGACGTTTAAGGATATTCGAGTTGTAAGATAAAATACTAATTTGACCTATACCGGTAATTATCGCGTGTGGCACATTGTTCACAATAAAGCTACATAATAATAATACGGAATTAAGCGATTGCGAATTTTTGCATTCGCTTAAGCTTGACGATGAATCGTCTTTTGAACTAATATATAAACGATATTGGTCAAGGTTGTACGTCTATGCTTTTAATGTTTTGCGGGAAAGAGAAATATGCGAAGACATCGTACAAGAAATTTTTGTTAACCTCTGGACAAAACGACATGATCTGCAAATCCTTGATTTGAATTCCTACCTTTATCAGGCGGTAAAACATCAAATTTTCAATTGCTTTCGCAAATGCAAATATAAAAAACAGTTGCTGATGAAATTCAATTTAATGAATGAACAGTATGAAATAGAAGAATTATATGAGGTTGATGAGTTAAAAGATGAAATAAACAACCTGGTTACAAAATTACCCGGTAAGCGGGGAATGGTTTTCATGATGAGCAGAGATGAGGGTTTATCAAATAAAGAAATTTCCGAAAAACTCAATATTTCTTTACAAACAGTAAAAAATCAGATTAGTGAATCTCTAAAATTTATCCGTAAGTCCTTGAAAAATCTCTATATATTGTTTTTCTAAACCACCTGCCCGGTTCTCCTCTTTTAAAAATAAAACTCAATGATGGATAGTACTTTCGTCACAGTCGTGTTACTTAATTATATAAAATATTTTTTTAAGAGAAGAATTATGATAAAACGAAAGTTTTCAAAGCTGATTGAAAAATATAAAAGCGGTAAATGTTCGCCGTACGAAAAAAAACTCCTTGAGGATTATCTCGATTCTTTTCAGAATAATGCCGATGGTTGGAACGAAGATGAAATGGGGAAGCATAGGATAGTCGAAGCAAAAATCTTTGCCGAGATAATTAAAAATTTGCGTAAGGATAAAACGTATTCTTTTACCCGTGCGTTTTACTCCCCGGCATTGCTTAAGAGAGTCGCTTCAATAATATTTTTCATTATTGTCGGTTCGGGAATCTTATATATGTCGGGAATATTTAATCAAAAAAACGGAGCGGCAATTTGGTATGAAAAGATAACCTCTTCGGGAGAGACAACTATTTTGTCGCTTGCAGATGGTTCAACTGTTAATCTTAATGCTGAAAGCAAATTAAGATATCCCGAAGAATTCGAAGGCGAAACAAGAGAAGTATACCTTGAAGGCGAAGGTTACTTTACGATTTACCACAATGCGGATAAGCCGTTCATTGTACAGACCAAAAAACTAACAACCACTGTTCTTGGTACAAAATTCGATGTTTCAGCTTACCCGGAAAACAATACTATTGCTGTTTCGTTATTGGAAGGAAAAGTAAAAGTATCAAGCAGCGAATGGGGAAAAAACGGCAAAAAAATTGTTCTAAAACCCAAAGAGAAACTATTATATGATAAAGAAAATAATATCTGCTCTTTGGCAGCGGTTGATTCACTAAAAGCAATCGGCTGGAAAGACGGCATATATAAGTTTGAGAATGAACCTTTAAGCGAAGTACTGACGCAGCTTGAAAGAGCATTCGGTGTAAAATTCGAATTAACCGACCAATTAGTATTGACACAAAAAATAACAAGCAAGTTCGAGAAAAGTTCTATAGAAACTGTTGCCGAAGTTATTAAAAGTTTGTCCGGACTGGATTATAAACTAACTAAAGAAAGCAACGGAAGAGATAAAGTTTCATTTTATAGAAATACTAAATAACCTTTTTACTTTGATGTTGTTTTAATGCCGTAACTAAATATAAAAGCGTTCGGGTAATAAACAATCGGAGTGTAAAAGAGATTTATTCTTAATCTTGATGTGTTATGGAAATTAATATTATTAGAACACCTAAAACTTGTGCATTAAGTTCATTAATAAGGACAGCGTTCATTGTGATTGTAACGAGTGTCATATTCTCGATTAACGCAAACGGGCAGGATGCATCTAACCAAAAGCTCAGTCTAAATTTCGTAAATGAACGGCTAGGTAATGTGCTGCAAATACTTGAACGAAAGACCAATTTTACGTTCAGTTACCTTAACGGAGAATTGCTTTTAAATAAAGAAGTGAACATGGAGGTTAAGGAAAAATCATTGCAGCAGATTCTCGATATTCTGTCGGTTAAATTCGGGTTAACTTTTACTAGGATTGATAATATTATTACGGTAAAAAAAAATGAGAGAACAGACAAGGAAAATCAAATGGTTGCTTTGGGAACTCTCCGAGGTATTATTCGCGATTCATCAACATCGGAAGTTTTACCTTATGCCAATGTTTATATTCCTGAATTGACAACTGGGCGAAGCAGCGATAATCGCGGATTTTTTATAATTCCTTCTATTCCTGCCGGCAAAGAATATGATTTAGTTGTTTCATACGTTGGTTATTCGCCGCAGAAAATTACTGCTTTCGTTGAGGCTAATAAAATCACGCATATAGATGTTTTACTTAATAAATCTGCAATTGAAATTGAGAATGTAATTGTATCGGGCGAAAAGATAGAGGGCGAAAAGATTTCCGTACAAAAAATATCAATAAATGATATTGAGAAGATGCCCGGCGGAGTTGAAACTGATGTTATGAGAGCAATTCAGTTTCTACCGGGAGTTCAGTCGGCAGGGGATGTATCAGCCAGGTACTATGTAAGGGGAGGCGCAAATAATGAAAATTTGGTTCTTATAAACGATACTCCAATATATAATCCTTTTCATGCTCTGGGAATTTTTAGTGTAATTGATCCCGACTTGATCAATAACATTGAATTTTACAAAGGCGGATTCGGACCAAAATACAGCGGACGTCTTTCGTCGGTGATGGATATTATTACAAAAGACGGTAACCGCGACAGATTCGGGGTAACTGCCGCCGCAAGTCAACTAACCGTTAAATCCGTTTTGGAAGGACCTATACCAAACGGTTCATTTATTTTAACCGGGAGAAAAAGTTACTCCAACGAGATATTAAATAAATTCACAAACGATAAAAATATTCCTGTTGATTTTTACGATGCATCGTTTAAAATTAATTATAACTATTTTGAAACGCCTTTCTTATTAAAAATCACGTTGTTTGGATTTGCCAGCAAAGACAAAATTGACTACAAGGATAAGATTCACTCTAACTTTAACTGGTCAAATTCTCATATAGGTATGAACATTTTTTCGGTGGGAAAAGAAAGCCCGCTATTTGCGGAATTTACAATTTACTATTCCGAATTCACCGGCGGCGAAATACCGATATACGGCAATACAAGACAAATTGAAAATGCAGTTTATGATCTTGCACTAAAAGGGCGCATTAATTATGTACTTAGCAATAGCGATGAATATTATGGGGGATTTTCAATAACTGATTTAAAAACCAAACTTTTACTTTCACATTTCAACGGCATATCAAAGGATATAGGTAACGATGGCGTTTCATTAAATTGTTATGGCGGATATAAATGCTCTATTATGAATGATCTGAAAGCTGACTTTAGTACGCAAATGAATGTACTTAGGTTAGCCTCAGGATCGGCTTTGTTTTTCGAACCACGCATTAACCTTGTTTATAACTTAACACCAACACTTAATTTGAAAGCCGCATGGGGAGTTTATCAGCAGGAATTAGTTACAATCTCGGATGAAGATGAAATTTTTGCCTTGTTCGAACCTTGGATAATTACTCCCGAATATATAAAGCCGTCCAATGCATTACACTATATAGGTGGTTTGGATTTCTATTTAACCGATAAATTTAAAATCAATCTTGAAGGCTACTATAAAACCATGCAAAACTTAGCTGTACTGAATGATAATGTCATTTATCCGACGGATAGACAACTAATTAATGGAAGTGGAAAATCATACGGAGTAGAAATAGCGATGAATTATCGCAACAATTGGGTAAATGCGCAATTTTCATATTCCAATTCGGAGTCAATTAAAAAAGTAAGAGATATGGAATATCATCCAAGGTATGCCAGTAGACATGCCGTTAAAATTTTTATTAACTGCGAACTCGGAAATAATTGGGCGGCAGGTATAAACTGGAATTATAACTCAGGTATGCCTTTCACACAGATTTATGGATACTATGATAAGTTTGATCCCTCCGGAATATTTTCTTCATCGTCCTTTGATACTTATTACAATTACTTCGCGATACTGGCTGATAGAAATGCCGCACGTCTTCCCGATTATCACAAACTGGATATAAGTATATCAAAAAAAATTCAACTTGGTTTTATGGACATGAGTATTGATTTGAATTTAATAAATATTTACGACCGGAAAAACTTTTTCTACTATGATACCGATACCGGCGAAAGAGTAAACATGCTGCCGTTTTTTCCATCAATTGATGTAAAGGTAGAATTATGAAAAAATCTCTGTTTATTCTTCCGATGATAATACTGTTTTTGATTACATCGTGCAGTGATGAATTCAACATAAATGGTCCATCCAAAGATATTTATGTATTAAATTGCATTTTACGCAACGATACAAATATTCAATATGCGATACTATCAAAGAATCGTTACACTGAAAACGGCGCCCCGCCTAAATCTAACAGCACTGATCAATATGTACATGATGCAATTATAAAAATATTATATAATGATTCAGTGTTTGTAATGAAAGATACAACCATGGAAATATCGGAATTCGGAGAAAAAACCGTTGTTAACTGTTATTATACCAGCAACTTGGATATACAGAATAAAGATATAAAAATTGAAGCCACTCTTCCGGATGGGAAAATTTTAAAATCGGCAATTCGGGTTCCTTCATTTACATTTTGGGGAGCAACATACTATTTCCCTAACCATTATGTTGTAGGCTATTATCCTCAACAAGAGTATCAATGGAAGTGGCGTTTCAAAAGTAGTTGGGAAATAAACATGTATAATTTTCCACGATTAATAATCTACTATAGAAAATATGAAAACGGATCGTATGTTGACAAAGAAACAACTGTGCCTGTGGCATATAATTATGATATGTATGATTATGGAATTTTTAAAAACGGTGTTTACCTGGCATTAAAAAGTGCTTGCGGTACTACTCTTAAAACCATGAATCAAACAATGCATGAAATTTCCGGGGATGATCCTTACAAGCAAAATTATGTAATAAAGAAAGTTGTATTAAACGTAATCGGCTTAGATGAGAATTTGGCCAAATACTATTTTGCCAGTAATACTTATGGAGAAAGTTTTACAATTAAATTAAGACCGACTGAAATATCGAATATCGAAGGAGGTGTCGGAATTTTTGGGGGATACTTTAGTTACTCCAAACTATTGGAAGTTGACAGTATATATGTTAATTCTTTTGGATATCGCTATGACCCATTGCCGTAATTTTTTATTTACTAATTCAGTAAGATAATAACAATGAAAAGTTTATTTATGAATAATGTAAAATCAATAATCGCCTTATTAATAATCTTATCCGTGCAGTGTTATCCTCAATGGCAGCAAACAAATTTTCCGTCATCAGCTAAAGTTAATACACTGGTTGTTTTCGGCTCGCGTATCTTTGCCGGTACAAATGGAGATGGAATTCTTATGTCAACCGACAATGGTGATAGCTGGAACAAACTAAACGAGGGACTTCAAAGTGAAGTTGTATATGCTATTTATATCGATAGTACAAACTTACCTTCAGGACAAACAAGAATTTTTGCCGGGACCGCAACCGGAGTATCGATATCTACAAATAACGGTCTGACTTGGGAAACAATTAATTCCGGTTTGCCAAGACAGCCGGTCACATCAATTGCCCAGGGCACTAACACGAAAATTTATGCGGGTGCATGGGACGGCATTTATTATTCCACAAACTACGGTAAAGAATGGGTTAAAATAATGGAGCTATTATTTAT
>CAZRMG010000171.1:0-6508 GCA_964601095.1 uncultured Melioribacteraceae bacterium
AACAATGATGATAAAATTAAAAGAAGAATAATTTGCTTTGATGAAATAATTATACTTGTGTTTTCTTTTCTAATTTCCATGAGTAGCACCTATGTATTAATCAAAAAAAATTTTCAACTTGTCTTTAATAAACCGGTTGTGTGAATTAGGAATAAATATATAAGAAAATGTAATATTTTTAAAAAGGACAAATGGAACACGGATTTTTATGATTTATTATGATAAAAAATGATCGGCGATAATCATCAAAAGTCATAATAATTCGTGTCCTATTTTTTTTATAATAAGTAATTCACACAAAAGGAACAATAAACATTCTTTAGTTGCATGTTTAATTGGTTATTCAGAAATATCATATACTTTATAATTGCCGCTTACATGAAGCATGCCGAGCATATAAAGAAGTCCATCATAATAACGGTATCTGCCTGCAGGAATTGAAGCATTCCATAAATCATTAATAAAATCTTTTCTATTTTCATTTGTTGAGGCAAGACATGCAACGGCATTCATCGCAACCAGCCCGGTGCTGTGATCATTGCTATACTGTTTTCCGTCAAGCGTATAATTATTGCCGTAATCATTTACGCCCTGTGAATGGAAAAAATTCAAAAGACGGTTTGATTGTTCTATGGCCCATTTATCTTTTGCAAACCATTGATAGTCAACTGCCACATTCATTGCAACACGCCATGCATCAAACTGAAAATTATCAGTCCCGCCGTTAAATGGATTATAAGGAGTTCCATCAAAATGGGAATAATCAGGTGCTAAACCGGTTTTAGGATGAACTGCTTTTTTTAAATACTCACGACTTGTTTTTGCAGCTTCTTTCCAGAATTCATTTTCTTTATCAGCCCATTTTGCCCACAATTCGTAAAAATGCGGAACATGATACGAGGGATCCGTAAAATCATCAGCTTCTCCTGACGGTACAAATACAACCATCTTTTCATTCTTATTGAACATATTTGTTGCCACGCCTCTTTCATTGGAGTTTTCAACTTTGTTCAACATGGCATCAAGAATTTTTTGTGCTTCAGTTTTGTAATTATAAATACCTTCGCCGTTTCCCCACCGTGCCGAAGCAAAAAATAATGTAGTAACAAACCATTCTTCTCCGTCGGATGCCGAGTTTGAATCGATTATAGTTCCATCTGTTCTACAGTGCCACGCAAAATAATTTTCATACTGTCCACTTTTATGCTGCATAAAAGTTTTTGCCCATTTCCACAAACGATCAAATTCTTCCTTCTTATCTAATTGAACAGCTATCATCATTCCGTAGGACATCCCTTCAGATCGGACATCATTATTATTTACATCATGAATGTAAGCCATGTCGGGTTCAACCGGGTAGTAAACTCGTTCATTTTCATTATCACCGTAAAAAAGTTGAGTGAAGACGCTATCAATTTTTGTCTTTGTTTGAGCATCGGTTTTGTTTAATAGGTCTTTAAATAAATTGGGATAAACACCCGAATAGTATGAACCGTTTTTTTCGGTTTCACCGCCGACACAAGAAGAGAATAATAATCCTGTATTCATTAAAACAAATAAGCTCGCTGATGTAAATATTTTTTTCATAAGATTCATAAATTAATCTCAATTTTATAATAGAAGTCCCCGGCAAATTAATCTACCGGGGATTCAATAATTCCAAGATATTATTTTGTGTTATAAAAGAATTATTTCATAAGAATTAATTTCTTAGTTTTTACAAAATCACCTGCTTCAAGTCTATAGAAGTAAATACCGCTTGCCAAATTATTGGCATTGAATGTTACTGTATATTGACCGGGTGACTGCATATCGTTAACAAGTGTTTTAACTACTCTTCCGAGAACATCATAAACTCTCAACGCAACATGGGACTGTTTAGAAACATTATACTTAATGTTAGTAGTAGGATTAAACGGGTTGGGATAATTGTTGAACAGTTCAAAGTTTTGAGGCAAAGCAAGTTCTTCTTCAACCGAAACAACAACCGAGTCAAGATATTCCCTTAGCCATATCAATGCGGGTCTTTCGACATTATTAGAACTGATAAGATAGGCGCCTTGTTCGTCTCTCCATAAGCCGCGTCTCCATCCCCATAAAGTAATGCCTTCAACGCCGGGGTGTTCCCAAAAAAGCGGGAAGATTCGTTTATATTGAGTAAGTTGAATTTGATCAGTTGAACCGTCAATATCCAATTCCGTAATATGAATTGGAATGCCTGTCGAGGCAAGAGAATCAAGATTTCTTTTCATTGTAGCAACTGCAGCAGTTGTTGTAAATGCATGTCCTTGTTCACCGATTAGATCTATTAGATTTTCTTTCTGAAGTAATCTGATAATTTTAAGATACTCGGCTGTGCTTGTTGAGCTGTTGACAATACTAAAGTCATTAAGCAATAATTTTGTTTTTGCGGGGAAAATTTCGCGTGCCATTTTAAAAGCATTTATAATCCAATCATATCCTGTTGTTCCGTTACCGCCCAATGCATTTTTATAATTTGCCCTGCCGTTTGTACCGTCGGGTGGATTGTGATTTAGCAAAGGTTCATTCACAACTTCTAAATAGTCAATATCTTCATATCTTTGAGCAACTGCTTCAAACCATTCTCTTATTTCTTCAAGTTGTTCTTCCGGTGTAAGAGTACTTATCCACGCCGGTTGTTGAGCACCCCAAATAAGAACATGGAAATGGAATGGAAAATTATTGTCTTTTGCAAAATTATAAGCGATATCCAAAGCGCCCCAATTCATTTGATCGCGTGTTCCTTCAACGCTTCCCCACTTACCTGCATTTTCAGGTGTAACTTTATTCCAATATGATTCAAAGTTAAATGCCTGGGCAGTGCCGTAAGCGCTTCCAAGAAATTTATCTTGTTTATGAGCTAGAGGTGGACCTTCATAAATAGTTCCGGGAGCGTCTGAAACACCTGCTTCGCCTTTATCAAGGTTATCGACAGAATAAAAAACGACAGATTTACCGAAAGCGAATTTATCTATCTTCAAACCGTCTTCACGTCCGCCAATCTGAAATGTATATGTTGAGCCGGCTTCATCAACAATAAACTTTACTCCCGCGGTTGGATATGCGTTTTCTGAAAGGTTAACCCATTTCCAAACATTTGAACCAATACCTCCTGCTTCGCGGACAATATCTTCTCCATCCGAAAATCCTGCAGCCGCAAGACCATTTATAAACAACCAGTCAGAGTCAATTGCAGGGTCTTTTTCCCCAAAAGAATTTCCTTGGAAAAAGCTGTCGTCGTTAAAATTATCAGGGCCAACATTTATGCGGGCATATAAACTAGAAGTACCCGAATCCGGGAAAGTAACTTGGTATGAAATTACTCTATCGGCTGTGGCTGGATTTGTAGTTGCATTTGCTGCCGCGGCATCTGTATTAATTGTTACATATGTTAAACTTGCATCGGCGGCATCGGTTTCAATCAAGAAATCCGAACCAACTGTTCCATCTTCGGCTTCAACAATAATCGGTTTGAATGCTTCTGCTTGAGTAATAACCTTAGTAATACTCATATTATCAAGATAAATATTGCTTCCAACATTAGCCGCCAAACTAAAATGAATAGGCGCTCTAATAACTGCTTGGTTATCATTTACAGTAAACTCAAGTGTATATTCTTTCCATTCTGTTGTAAGTCTCGAAGCTCGGTCGGCAGCATATTCACTATATGCATAATTACCTACTGTAAAATAAATCTGTGAATTTGCTATATCTGATTTTGCCCAAACAGAATATTTATACATTTGTCCCGGTACAGCGGGGATACTATCGGCAACAATTTGTATATCCCACGAATTAGTGCCTGCGGAATTAACAGTTACTTTTAATGCATTATTTCCGTTTTGTGCCGAAGAATCTATTATTTCAAAAACAGGTGCTGCAGTAAGACCGTCAGCGACCTGTATAAGCCAGCCGTCTATTTGCGTATCTGATACAACGCCGGGAGATGAATCTTCAAATCCTCCATTTGTTACAAGGGGAATAATTGTAGTGCCTTGTAAACCCTTTCCCATTACGGAAATTGAATCAGGCGATCCTTCTGCATTGTGCGTTACTATGATAAATCCTGATTGATTGGAAGCATCGACCGGTTTAAATGTAATATCAAGAATCGAACTGTCTGAAGGTGCAACAGTAAATGAAGAAGGAGAAAATGTAAATAATGCATTGGTTGATGAAATTGATGTTACCTTAAGTGTGTCGGTTCCAGGATTAGAAATGGATACACTTTGTTTTTTAGCAACGCCAACAGTATTAGTTCCGAAATCAATCGAATTTTTTGAGACGGCAAAAGTACTATTTGTGTTTGCTGCCGGTTTTGGTACAAGTGTAATATCATCAGCATACCAAATAGTTTTTGAGCCGGCACCGCCTACATCTCCTGTTCCTGCGCAGTTTATTCCAAAAGCAATATAGATTGTGTCTTTAAATGTTGAACTATTTGGAATATCAACAGTAATATCTTCCCAACTTGAGGAACCCATTTGGTTGCGAGCCCAAGAACCAATTTGAACACTTGTATTGTTACCAAACTGAGCTGTTGGCATAGTCTGGTAAGCTTCAACAACAATAGTCTTGTAACCTACATCGCCCTGTGCAAAGTTTCCCTTAAAAGTGAAAGAGTTATAATCAGCCAGAGTTTTTCCAGCCGGTAAAACATATTTTAGAACAGGCGCTGCATTATAATTGTTGATTTCAACTTTCAAAACTTTATTTCCACTTGTAACTAGGTCATTAGCAACTGTGGCTTGACAGTCCGTTGGGCCCCAGCCTATATGAGAGAAAGAATCATCGATGTTGTTGCTTTCAAAATCCCACGACAAAGCGCTACTTTGCGCTTTTAAATTGTTGGTCATTAAGATAAATAAAAGTAATGCACAACAATACATTGCAAAGTTGATAAATCTGTTTGTTTTGGTCATTGATGCCTCCAGCTTTATGTTTTGTTGAATAATTAGTTTTGCTTTCAACTATAACTTTTTACACTGATATTTTACATACTCTCCTAAAGACTTATATGTATAAATCAAAAAAGAAGCACTTTAATTTTATGAATTGTTCAACAAATTTTATAGTCAAATCGTTCTCACTTTATTAATCTTTCAGATTGCTATTTCAACAAGATAAACTTTTTCGTATCGGTAAAATTACCTGCTTTAAGCTGATAGAAATAAACACCGCTTGTTAATTGACGGTTGTTTACAGTACCTTGTCCATTAAAAACTGTTTCATGGGATCCGGCACTAATATAATCATTAACAAGTACAGCTACCTCTCTTCCTAATACATCGTAAACTTTTAATGATACATTGCCGGCAATAGGTAATTGATAACTAATAGTTGTTTCAGGATTAAATGGATTTGGATAGTTTTGGTATAAAACATATTCCTTTGGCAATAAATTTACGATCTCATTTTTTACGCCGGAGAAAATAGAATCCCTGCCATAATTTAACCAATAAGAAATTCTTTCGTTCTCTGTTTCTTTTTGAGTCTTCCATAGTTCATATTTTTCGGGGAACCATCTGTACAGATCACCAAGAGGGAATCCGTTCATTCCTGCATACAATAGAGTATCATTTGTGTAAGCAAGATTTTCTTCAAGAGGCCATTTTCTGTTAATACTATTCTCAGGTTTCCACGCCCAAGGCCAATCGCAACCTCCCGACCACCATTTACACATTAAAAATTCTTTTATGGCAAGGGTATCTATGGGCGGATTATGAAAATTTTGATTTATGGAATCGTATAATGCTGATTTGTTCATATATGGAAAATCATCGGACTCGAAAAAATCAATTGTCTTTTTGTTCATCATTAGTTGCGGATAAGGAATATAGCTCAGCATATTATGTTTTCGTCTATCCAGACTGCCGGGATTATTCCACATAAAATCCCGAAGCCAATTTTCAACGTTGTAACTGCAATGTGAAAATAATATTCTTCTATCTTTTTCCGAAAAAGGCAAATCAAAACCAGCTCGGCTCAAACTATCAATGATTATTGTTCCACCATATGGAATCTCATTCGAGTGTTGTATCGGGAAATCACCAATCATATGGCAGTTAACAAACATACTATTTGTAACAGAAATTTTATTCCAATATCCAGATTGCAACGGATACATAACAACATTTAAAAAAGTACAGTGATTAAATTTTACAAAATTGGAGTAATTACCACCATCTATACCTGTACCATTCTTTTCCTGCGAGAAAACATAACCAATATTTGCAAAAGTACAATTGTCAAAAGTTAAGCTATCGATATGCCAACCCGATGAGCCATATGGGAACGAAACTGCTCTTCCATAATATCTAAAATGTTGGTCTGTGCAATTTTTCCAATAACAATTCTTAAATACTCCTTTAAAATTTTTTGTGGCTATTCCAACGGCACCACTGTAATCCCATGTAACATAAGAATAATCAAATATTACATTTTCAAAGGTACCGACTTGTTGTTCAGTAACTTCCGGACTATAAGC
>CAZRMG010000172.1:0-6506 GCA_964601095.1 uncultured Melioribacteraceae bacterium
ACCGCCGCTTCCCGAAATAAATCGCTCCGGGAAGAGTGGCATTTTAAAAATGGGGACATGCGCAATCTTTGAACCATATACTTTCCAGGCAAACGGTAAACTCACCGGTTTCGATATTGAATTGAGTATATTACTCGGTGAGATTTTGGGAAAGAAAATTGAGATTATAGATATGGGGTTTGATGCTTTAATTCCTGCATTGCAGACAGGGAAAATTGATTTTGCACTTTCCGATTTTACTGTAACGGAGGAACGTAAAAAGTTGATTAATTTTACAGACCCATATATTGAAAATGATATTTCCGTATTAGTTAAAAAATAATGAAACAAATGAGGTAATAATGACAATAAAAAAAACATTAGACGGCAAAGATGTAACTCTTTCGCTTGCCGGAAGGTTGGACACGGTTACGAGCAATGATTTAACAAATGAGATTGATAAAATTTTTTCGGAAGGAGTATATAATCTTATACTTGATTTTAAAGAATTGGATTACATAAGCAGTGCCGGATTACGCGTAGTATTCATGGCACAAAAAAAAGTTACTTCACTCGGTACTAAATTAGAAATTACCGGCTCAAATGAGAATATCAAGGAAGTTTTCAATATTACCGGATTTGCAAGCATTATTAATATCAGGTAGGTGCGGTAAACATTAAACATAAATTTTTCGCAAAAGAAAATATCTGTAAGTATACATTCGAGTGAATAAATTATATACTGTTTTTCGGTATTTTTTAATAAATTAAAACGAAATAATGAACACATCACTCCTTCATGCAAGATTGAGATTCTTATGATAAAAAGAATTTTGTTTACACTCCTTTTTCTAAGCTTGATTGTTCCTGTTACTCAAGGTCAACAACTAAAAAAAATGTCATTTGTTCCTCACTGGGGTCCTCACTCACAATTTGCCGGGTATTATATTGCAAGAGATAAGGGCTTTTATAAAAAGCGTGGAATTGATTTAACAATCATAACCGGCGGGCCTAAGGTTTCGGCTTCCAATATGCTTAAAAACGGCGAAGTAGATTTCGCTTCAATATGGCTTACCAACGCAATTCAACTTGTGGATAGAGGCGCCGATATTGTTAACATTGCACAGCTTATTAACCGTTCGGCATTAATGCTAATTGCAAAAAAATCGAGTGGAATTAAAACACCCGAAGATATGAATGGGAAAAAAATAGGGCTCTGGGGCGGTGATTTCTCGATAGTTCCAATAGCTTTTTTTAATAAATATAACATTAGCGCTATTACTGTTATGCAGGGTAATTCTATCAATCTGTTTTTCTTCGATGGTATTGATGTCACTTCTGCCATGTGGTATAATGAATATCATACTATTATCAATTCGGGTTATGACCCCGACGAATTAAACACATTCTTCTTTGCAGATTACGGATTGAATTTTCCTGAGGACGGCATCTATTGTTCGGGTGAACTTTACCGAACTAATCCCGAGATATGCCAACAGTTTATTGCTGCAACTCTTGAGGGATGGAATTATGCATTCGCGCATCCCGACGAATCGGCAGAGATAATGGTAATGCATATTAGAGATGCCGGTTTACCGGCTAACAAAGCACATCAAAAATGGATGCTTGCACGGATGCAAGATTTGATATTCACTTCAAAGGACACTACAAATTTTGACAAACTATCTGAACAGAATTATGAATTTGTTTGCGAAAAGTTGAAAGAAGTTCAGCTTATAACAGATACACCGCCGTTCGATTCCTTTTATAAACCAATTATTATACGGAAGGGAAAATGAAAAAGTGGATATCAAACCGCGGTATTTCATTCAAAATGATCTTTATCATTTCTCTTAATGTTTTTATAATCCTTGCTGTTGTTCTTGCGTACATATATAAAGTATCGCACGATACAATCTATACTAACCTAAAAGAAAACTCGCGTTTGCTTACTCTTTCAACTGTAAATGAGATTGAAAAAATATTATTGTCGGTTGAGAAAGTACCGCATAACCTTGCCAAGTTTATTGAAAGTGGTAATTATTCCGAAGCTGAAATTGAAAAGATGCTAAGATTGGCGGTAGAGAATAACGAAGAAATATACGGCGGTGCAATTTCATTTGAACCTAATTATAACGGACCGCTGAAGAAATACTCAACCGTTTACATCTTTAAAGATAAAGGGAAAATAGAAACAAAGTATTTCGATAAAGACAATTTAGATCATCTCATTTTAGATTGGTATATGATTCCGAGAGAGCTTCAACAGCCGATGTGGAGCGAACCTTATTTTGATGAAGGTCTCGGTAATATTGTAATGACAACATACACTGTTCCGCTTTACCAGGATGTGCATGGAAATAAAGTTTTTATCGGAGTTCTTACTGCCGATATTTCTTTAGACTGGATGCAAGAATATGTATCGAAAATTAAAGTATGCGAAACCGGCTATGCATTTACAATTTCGAGGAACGGCAGTCTTGTAACACATCCAATTAAAGATCTAATTATGAATACGACAATATTCAGTATAGCCGAAGAAACAAACTCCCAACAATTACGCATGGTTGGAAGGCACATGAGAATTGGTGGATCGAGCTTTGCCGAAGTTGAATATCATAATGTTGCAACCGGAAAATTAAGCTGGATTTCCTATGCGCCGTTTACGGTTAATGGTTGGTCGCTCGGCATTGTATACCCGGTTAATGAATTGTTGGGACCTCTTAATAGTCTTTTCAAAACTGTAATAATTCTATCTGTTATTGGCGGCGTTATACTGCTGTTCGTGATAACATTTATTTCCCGTTCAATAACGCGTCCTTTAAGAAAACTTGCGTTCGTAACTCAAAAATTCGGTGAAGGAAATTTTAGTATTGAACTGCCGAAGTTTAAGTCCAAGGATGAAATAGGGGAATTGACACATTCATTTTCGGCAATGCAAAATGAACTTGCCAGGACCATTCAACAACTGGAAAATGCTAACGATGAACTTGCAGAATACAGTAAAACGCTAGAAGAAAAAGTTGAAAGCCGGACTAATTTATTAAAGGAAAAAAATACGCAGTTAAATAAAGCTCTAAAAGATGTAAAAACACTTAGCCATATTGGCAGTGAAATAACTTCTACTTTGAATATGGAAGCAATTTTCAGCACGGTTTACGATAATGTAAACAGACTGCTTGATGCAACAAGTTTTTCGATTATGGTGCTTAATGAAAAAGAACAACTTTTGGAATGCAAACTGGCAATTGAAAACGGGGAGCGTCTTCAGGAGTTTAGTTTCAGCACAAATGATAAAAACAGGTTTGCCGTTTGGTGTGTTGATAACCATAAACCGGTTTTTATAAATGATGTGGACACAGAATACTCCAAGTACATTGCAAGCCGTTCGAAACCCAAAGCCGGTAAATATGTGTCTTCACTTATTTATCTTCCGCTTATTGTAAACGAAAGAGTCCTTGGCGTAATATCGGCACAGAGTTTTCAAAAAAATGCTTATACCGAGAATCATCTCGATATTCTTAACAACATTGCCAATAATACCGCCATTGCTCTTGATAATGCATTTGCGTATGAAAAAGTTAACCGGGCAAACACAGAATTGAAGGACGCCCAGACACAATTAATTCAAGCCGAGAAGATGGCTTCGTTAGGTCAGTTAACTGCCGGTATCGCTCACGAAATAAAAAATCCGCTGAATTTTATTAATAACTTTTCAGAATTATCAATTGAACTCGCCAATGAACTCTCGGAAGAACTAAAAAGTCATTCCGATAAATTTGATCCGAAAGCTGTTGAATATATCGACGGAATATTGAGGGATATTGATCATAATGTTAAAAAAATTAATGAGCACGGTAAAAGAGCGGACAGCATCGTAAAAAGTATGCTGCTGCATTCGCGCGGTAAATCCGGCGAAAAACAGAAAACAAATCTTAACGATGTACTTAACGAGTATCTTAATCTTGCTTATCATGGATTCCGCGCTCAAGATTCCACTTTCAATGTTAAGATGGAAACCGATTATGATACTACGCTGGAACCGATAAATGTTGTTCCGCAAAATATAAGTCGTGTATTTCTGAATATCTTAAATAACGGTTGTTATTCAGTTAACGAAAAGAAAAAAGAGAAAAAAGATTCATTCGACCCATTACTTAAAGTATCAACAAAAAACTTTGAAGATCATGTTGAAATAAGAATCCGGGATAACGGCAAGGGAATACCGCAGGATATTCTCGATAAAGTATTTAATCCGTTTTTTACAACGAAACCTACGGGAAAAGGAACCGGGCTTGGGCTTTCACTAAGTTATGATATTATTGTTCAAGAACATAAGGGTGAACTAAAAGTTAATTCGGAACCTGGTGAATTTGCCGAATTCATAATCACAATACCCAAAAACTTATAATGAAGGAATTTTTATGATTAGAGTAATGGTTGTTGATGACGAACATGATGTTGAACCTTTATTCCGCCAGAGGTTTAGAAAAGAAATGAAAGAGGGACAAATAGATTTTCATTTTACGTTTTCGGGCGAAGATGCACTGGAATATCTGGATACCGCTAAAGCAGCCGATCTTGTTTTGATTCTTTCCGACATAAACATGCCCGGCATAAACGGAATTGAATTACTTCGGATACTCAAAGAAAGATATTCTCATTTGAAAGTTTTTATGATTACCGCTTACGATGATAAAGAAAATTATGAGAATGCAATTAAGTATGGTGCGGAGGAATATTTAACCAAACCGATAGATTTTGAAAGGTTAAAGACGGATATATTTTCAAAAATAAAATAAAGAGAAATTTATATGCCTGAAAAAATGCTTGTTGTAGATGACGAGCCCGATCTCGAATCATTGATTCTTCAACGTTTTAGAAAAAAAATACGCGAAGGTGAATATGATTTTGTTTTTGCCCGCAATGGTTTGGAAGCGCTTGCAAAATTGCTAGAACATAAAGACATTGGAGTGATTCTCAGCGATATTAATATGCCTGAAATGGACGGATTAACATTGCTTGCAAAGTTAAACGAGCTTAAAAATCCAGCGCTGAGAACGGTTATTGTTTCTGCATACGGCGATATGGATAATATAAGAACGGCAATGAACCGCGGAGCTTACGATTTTGTAACTAAGCCGGTTGATTTTTCTGATCTTGAAAGAACCATCGAAAAAACAATTAACGAACTTGAATTAATACGTAATGCCGTAAAAGAACATGATCAATTATTGGCAATTCAATATGATCTTGATACGGCGAGGAATATTCAGTCTGCAATTCTTCCAAAAACATTTCCTCCTTTCCCCGATAAAAAGGAATTTGAAATATTTGCCGCAATGGAACCGGCTAAGGAAGTCGGTGGAGATTTATACGATTTCTTTTTGCTTGATGATGACCGGTTAGGATTTGTGATGGGTGATGTTTCCGGCAAGGGAGTTCCAGCAGCTATATTTATGGCTGTCAGCCGCACATTAATTCGTGCTACGGCATTAAAAGGTATTTCGCCTGATGAATGCCTGACTTATGTTAATCATCTGCTGTGTCAAGAAAGCGTCTCTTCAATGTTTGTTACAGTATTCTATGGTATTTTAAATTTTAAAACCGGTGAATTGAATTACGCCAACGGGGGTCACAATCCTCCATACATTGTATCAAAGGATGGAGAACTCCGTATGGTTGAATTAACCGGTGGATTAGCGCTGGGAGTAGTTGAAGGATTTCAGTTTAAGAACAATGTTATTCAAATGAAACCCGGCGATACTATATTTACTTTTACAGACGGCGTTACAGAAGCAATGGATAATGAGTTCGAACTCTATTCTGATGAGAGACTTGAAGAGCTGCTAAAAGAAAAACATTCACTCACTGCAACCGAATTAGTCAAAGAATGTTTTAAAGATGTTCATAGTTATGCAAAAGGCGCTGTACAATCGGATGATATAACTGTGCTTGCTGTTAAACTGAACGAGAAATAAGTTCGAAAGACTATTAAGAAAATATTTATTTCAGAAGATTTAATTTCCATAAATCTTTTTGAGTGGTATGAATTATCGGCTTAAGCGTTGAGACACCTACTTTGCCGATGCTTTTCGCGAGGAACTGAAGTTCATTCAACATGGATTGGATTTCATTTTCCTTTTCGGGATTAAATCCTGCTTCACGCATCATTAGTATTCCTTTTGCTTTTAGTGAAAGTTCAAGATTAAGCTGAATGAACGCGAGCATATCAACAATTACTTCGGGCGAAAATCTTTGTTTTATTGACAGAATATATTTTCCGATACGCGTGGATTTGAATTCACCGGACTTTATCATACGTAGTAATTCTATTTCGGAATCGCACTGCTCATCCATCCAACTTCGTAATGAATTTTCACTTCTCGAAAAAATGCTTATTACAATTATCGGCAGTAAACTTAATTGAAGAATAGTTTGCAGTAGGGGAGATAAAAAGAAGCTGTTAAACACAGCATGGACTATGATTCCGAAAAACAATCCTGCAAACAAACTTGCGATATTAG
>CAZRMG010000173.1:0-6475 GCA_964601095.1 uncultured Melioribacteraceae bacterium
CTGGGCTACCATGAATACCGGGGGATTATTGCATTCGGTTTATTTCATCGATAACAATAACGGCTGGACTGTTGGTCTAAATGGAAAAATATTAAAAACTACAGACGGCGGAATTAATTGGGAAACCGAAGACAGCGGAACGGAAAACGGTTTATTATCAATTTGTATGTTAGATCAAAATACAGGCTGGGCAGTAGGTTACAACGGTGAAATATTAAAGGCAAATGTAAATCCTCCGGAAGAAAACCTTATATGGAATAAAGCAGGAAATGATTTACCCGGCGGCGGATATTCGTGGAGTACCCCACTTATTATGAATGGAAAACTATTTTGGACAGGACAGGATAAAGGATTTGCAGCTCTCGATGCCGAAACCGGTGACATTATTTGGATTGACACATTGAATTTTATGAACGGCACTTATGACAGCCCGGTCGGATACAATGGAAAAGTATTTATATCTAACAATAATTATATGGATCCGGCGGCAAGAAATCTATTGGCTCTTGATGCCGAAACCGGCGATGTGATCTGGAAGAAAAGTAATTTTTACACTGTAAATAGAAGTTCAAAACCAATTACGGCAGAACCTTCGGGTAATGGCGGTAAACTATATGCCGCATCAAACGATACACTTTATTGTTTTGATATTAACGACGGCAGTATTGTTTGGCAAAAAGCAGGCAAGTTCAGTAATCTCCTTATAGATTATAACGGCATGCGTTTGATTGCCGCCAAAAGTGATCAGGCTGTAATTGAAATATTATATCCTCATAACGGCGAACTTGCGTGGTCGGCAAATCTTCCCGATGCGGGTGTTTCAATTTCAAGTATGTCATACACAA
Organism: uncultured Melioribacteraceae bacterium; assembly: GCA_964601095.1. Classification (GTDB taxonomy): domain Bacteria; phylum Bacteroidota; class Ignavibacteria; order Ignavibacteriales; family Melioribacteraceae; genus JAEWUC01. The sequence continues at coordinate 846 of CAZRMG010000173.1, forward strand.
ATTATTTTTCAAACGATGTATCAAAAGAATATTTGGTTATAGCCCCGGGCACCAGACAAAAACCGATTTTTTATTGTCTCGATATAGCAGCTCAAAACTTTATTTGGAGTAATGATAATATAGGATTTGTGGGCAACAAAGCAGCGCCGGTAATTTATCAGGATAAAGTATTTGTTGGAGTTGAAAAAACAGCTCAGTCGGTACCACAGGAAATCGTTGCATTTGATTTATTAACCGGTAATATTCTTTGGCGTAATCAGGCAAGGAGCGAAGGCGCCACCAATACTCCTTATGTTGTAGCAGTCGATGGTAAAGTTTACTATCATTCAACAGAAAATAATATGAATGCAATAGTTGCCGCCGAAACGGCTACCGGCAGTTTAACATGGAAAACTTATCCCGAATATCAAAATCCATGGCCGCTGGTTTGGGGTTCGCCGCTCATTTATGATAACAAACTTTATTCATCAAAAGACGGCGAAGGAATTTTTTGTTATGATATCGGAAGTGTGTACGGCGAATGGACAATGCTTGGTGGGAATATTCATGCAACAAATTCTTACTTTGCACCTTTTGTTGGGGTTGAAGACGAGGGAAATAAATTACCAAGCGGATTTTTATTAAGCCAGAACTATCCCAATCCTTTTAATCCTTCAACAAGAATTGATTTCCAAATCCACAAAAGCGGAAATGTTACTTTAAAAGTATATGATATTCTTGGCAATGAAATTACTACACTAGTAAATGAACACAAACAAGCAGGTAATTATAGTGTCGAATTCGGAATGGATAATTCAAAATTATCAAGCGGAGTTTATTTCTATACTTTAAAGGCAGGTAATTATTTACAAACACAAAAAATGGTCTATTTAAAGTAACTGCAAAAAAGCTTCCATCTTTTATAGGTGGAAGCTTTTTTTAATCCCTCAAAATTAAAACGGCACCGAGAAGAATAAACAAAACCGCAATAGTCTTTTTTAATAAATTAGAATCCTTGAAAATTTTTCCGCCTATAATCGTTGCCCACAAAACTGATGTCCGCTTAACCGCCAATGTTAATGCAACAGAAGCCAAACTAATCGAAAGAACTTGTGTAAAACGATAGCCGATTGTAAGTAATGAAATCAAAGCTATCCAACCGAAATCTTTTTTATTAAGTTCTGGAATTTTTACTTCTTTCTTCTTTGCAACTATAATAAATATTAACCCAAACAATAATGCATAAAAAACATGTTGAAATGCCGTTAATGATACCGGCGTTAAATTTAGTTTTATGAGTAAAAGTTTATCCATTATTGATGAAGCTGTAAATAACAATAGCGCAGCAAGTACATATCTATGGTATTTTGATTTAAAGAAAACACTTAATGGAAAAAGTATCTCTTTAAGATTTTTGCTTTCGAGAATATAAGTCCCGACGATTAAAGAAATTAACCCGATTACTTCTTGAGTCTTCAGCGATTCACCGAGAAATAAATATGCAAATATTGCAACAAATCCCGGCGTTAATGCAAGCAACGGCAAAGCGTTGCTTATCTGTAAGTTTTTAAGTGCTGTCATAACGCATAAAAAAGCCGCAACTCCAATAATAGATTTTACAAACAATATTCCTAGGTTTGAAGTATGGATTGTGTTGTAATCAATAAAGAAAAAAAACGGGATTGAAAATAGAAGGTTCACTATCGCAAGTAAAAATGAAAACTCAAGCGGTGTGCGGTTAAATAAAACTTTCTTTTGCGTAATTGCAGCAAATGCAGAAAGTAGTGAGGAAAGAAAAGCAACAACAAACCAGGTCATTTTTTATTCAACTTTCGTGTTCTGTGCCCCGCCGTTAAAACGGGACACAAAACATCGGAGATATTAGTTTTAGAAATCAGCAACAAATTTAACGTAAAAATTTCTTCCGGGTTCAACAACAATTAGTCCGCGCGTTGTAGATAAATGATTCCTATATTCTTTATTAAAAATATTTTCTACGCCGGCAAAAATACGGAAGTTAACAGATGCAAGTTGAATGTTTTTTGTATTTAGCGACAAATTGAAAACAGCGTAACCGGGTGTTTCAAGTTCTCCCGCAGCAACTTTATTTTGTCTTGCAAAAATTGTGGAAGAAACATCGGCGCCGAGTTCATTGAATAAATTGAACTTAAGTCCAACATTTCCGTTCAAAGGTGCAATTTCGGGAAGGTGTCCGCCGGATGTGATATCATCGCCTTTTATGTAGGATGCAGTTGCGTAAAAAACATAATCGCTGTAAAAATTATAATCAGCTCTTATATCCAAACCGTATATTCTTGCTTCGCCAATGTTTGTTTTTATAAATGCATTTCGTCCGTCGAATGTACCCGGAATTTCGGTTACAAGATCATCAAATGAATTAAAGAATATACTTGATATAATTTTTAATCCCGGTGAATAATAACGGATTCCAAGGTCAACAGATTTACCTTTTTCGGAATTCAAATCGGGATTTCCCACACGCACATAACTTCCTTGATCTATATATTGAAATCTTTCTTCAAGCGAAGGCGAACGGAATGATAAACCAAGTGCGAGTGTTAAATCGAGATTAGGATTAACCGAATATTTAAACCCTGCGTTTGCACTGTATGATGCATCATCGGCATCAATTTTATTCCATATAACTTTTTGACCGGCGGGAGTTGAGTTATATACTCCATTTGTGATTTCATAAACCGGGTTCAAAGTTGTTTCACCGCTAACATCAATAATATCGTATCGAGCGCCGAGTGTTAAAGATAATTTTTCTTTTATCAATTCAGCTTCGTCCTGTGCGAATATTCCAATACTTTTGAATTTTGAAACCGGCAATGGACTTTCGCCAATAACTTTGTTTATAGTATTAACAACATTACCCTGTGCATTCAACACTTCTATCTTCTGGTATTTTTCACGGCTGCCGTTGTAACTTCTATCCCAATAATCCACGCCTGCAACAAGGTTGTTTTTTTCAGCTAATAAAAAATTTCCTTGAACCTGGATATTGTTGTTTTTGTGTTCTGCGCCGGGAGTTATTTTAAGAACACTTACTCTTCTTGCAGGTGTTGTACCTGATGCGGGAACATTTTGAACTGTATGAGGAATATTTTCAACATCGCGCTCTATAAATTGGTATGCGTATTTTGCAGATAATTTATAGAATACTTTTGATATGTTTTGAATTTCGTAACCTGCAGAAACTAATTCTCTTTTTTCGCTTGGGTAACGTACTTCTGCGTTATTAGGAAATACCGACGCGCCGGGAATTCCGACATCGTTTGCCTTAAAAAGCTGGTAATCTATTTTCACAATATGATTATCAACCGGTAAAATATTCAAAGCACCAGTAAAACTATAATCTTCGAACTGGCTGTTTTTTAATTCACCTGCGGGAGTTTGAGTGTTCTTTGCTTTTCTATATGAACCTGAAAATTTTGACGATATGAAAGAATTACCAGAATATAATGTACCTGACAAAGCCGATAAATTATTCACCGAGTTAAACCCGGTCGATAAATTTCCATTAATAGAAAAGTTATCATATAACTGTGGTGATTTTGTAATTATGTTTAAGATCCCGCCGGTTGCGCCGGAGCCGTAAATAGATGATGAAGCACCTTTAATTATCTCGATTCGTTCAACATCGTTTGAATTGATCATCGAAAGACGTGCGGATATATCAGTAGAGGTCGCAATTCTATTTCCATCAATTAAAGTAACAATGTTTTCCCTGTTCATTCCTCGAATGCTTACTTCTGTGCCCCACATTCCGTCGCGTAAAAGTGCAACACCTGCTTCAGTTTTCAATGCGTCGGGAATGGAATTATAAGGTCTGCTCTCAAGTTGTTCCCTGCTTATCAACAATTCCGAGTTTGGAGAATTGCGAAGAAATTTTTCGGTTCTATCCGTGCTTACAATTACTTCGTCAAGTTCAATGGGTGTAGATTCAAGGTTGTAATTTTTTACTAATGAATTAGCATCAATATTAATTTCTTCAGAAATAGTTTTAAAACCAATGCGGGAAATTTTTATTGAATAAGAACCGCCGGGAATTTCTTTTATAATATAATTGCCTTCGTTGTTTGTGTAAGCCATATAATTATAAGAAATAAATACCACCGCGCCTTGTACAGCGTCACCGGTTTTTGAGTCAACTACTTTTCCTGTCAGTAAAAAATTTTGCGCATTAAGAATATTTGCTGCAATTAACAAAAAAAACAATAATAGCTTTACTTTCATATCTCCACCTGTATAAGATTAGTTTGTCGTTTTCTACACATATAAATTCATGTGATGTACAAAAAGTTCATTAAATGACTAAAAAATTGTTTATTAACAATTAAAAATACTATTTATTTGAGAATACTTCTCAACCGCCGGTATCTAAATCAATCACATTTTACGTTCTACAACAAATCCTATATTTAATTTTGTGTTGATCTCGCTTACCTGAAAATATTCTTTTTGTAGAATATTTCTGTATTCCTCCGGTTGAATTTTACCCCTAGTATGCAATTTGCCGTATCTTGTTGTGTGAAGTTTATCCAGCACATCAAAACCTACAGAATTAAAATCGGCAATTAATAATTTTCCCTTTCCTGAATGAATACGTATTATTTCATTCAAACATAAATACGGATTGTCAAGTTCGTGAAGTGTATTTATACAAACTATATAACCGACTGAATTATCGATAAGCGGTATTTGCTCAAGATTAAGCCGGGCATAGCTAACCTTATTTATATATTCTTTTGTGATTCGTATTTCACTTTCGCTTTTAAGATTTGCATTATAATCGCCGGTTACAACATTATGCCCCATCCTTGTTAATATTGATGCGGCTCGTCCGGTTCCGGTTGCAACATCAAGTATGTAATTACTTTTGGGAAAGTCTGCGGCTTTTATCAATTGGAAATATTCTTCCATTAAATCGAAGCCCCATTTGTTTAGCAGCAAATCGCTTTCGGATTTTGGGATTGAATTGTAATCAATCATCAATAACCCATCATATAAATTAAAAGTCCTGTTGCCAAACCGAATACAAGATTAAATGCTTTTATTTTTATAGAATCTTTAACAGAACAAGAAAGCATCGGCAGCATACCGTGTCCGTCTTGAACAACCGAACTTGTGAATAAAACCGAAAACGGTATCAGTCCTTTTGCGAATAGCATTACAAATATTAAATGCGGGCCGGATTCAGGAATGATTCCAATTATCGCTCCGAGTATTAAAAGAAGAAGAGTGTATTCCGACGTAATACTTTTTATATCTATGAAACTCATGCCGTATTCAACTACAAGCAAAGCGCCGAAAGTCCATAAGAATATTTTTAAGATATGTCCTTTAATTATGTGAGTCCATAAATGATCTTTGAAATAGTGTTTATAACCTTCTTTCCCGGGATGATATTGATTGAATTCGCAGTCGGTGCAAGTCTTTATTTTAAATTTCTTTATAAAATAATCGGTTAAATATCCTGCAATAATTCCAAGCACAAATAAAATAGCAAACATCAGCAAAGCCGTATCCGGGAACATTGCAAGCATAATAAACTGCTCATCGCCCGCCGTTGCCAACATTAAACCGGTGAGAGCTCCGAAACTTATCATGCCGTGAATATAAAGTGA
>CAZRMG010000174.1:0-6440 GCA_964601095.1 uncultured Melioribacteraceae bacterium
GACTGGTTTTTGGAAATAATAGAACATAATAAACGGATTGATGTTACTGAACAATTCGATCTGTTAATAAAAAAAATGGATTGTGTAGTATATAGTATTAACGGACAATCGCATCTACCTATTTATTTTAAAGGCAACTTTGAATTATTAACAGGTTATAAGCCTGAAGATTTTTTTACGGGTAAACAACAATGGGAAAAAATTATTCTTGCCGAAGATTTTCAAAAAGTAAAAGATGAATCGTTAAAAATATTAACAATAGAAAATTACACTGCCGATAACGAATATAGAATAATACAAAAAAACGGGAAGGTGACGTGGATTAGAGATATTGCCAAAAAGGTAATTGATAAAGAAAATAATAACTTATGTATTCGCGGCATTCTATTCGATATTACAAAAAACAAATCAACAGAAGTTTCGTTGAGAGAAAGCGAGGAAAGATATAAAGCTTTCTTCGAGAATAATTCTTCCGTAGCCCTAATAATAGATCCGGAAAATCAGAGTATTTTAGATGCCAATTCCGCAGCTTGCCAATTCTACGGCTGGCCCAGACAAACGCTTATCGGTATGAAGATAAGCGAAATAAATACAATGACTCCGGAAGAAATTGACAATGAAATAAATTTAGCGCGCGAAAAGAAAAGAAAGGTATTCAAATTCAAGCATCGATTGGCAAACGGAAATATACGAGATGTTGAAATTTACAGCGGCCCGGTAATATTAAAAGGAAAACAGGTTTTATATTCTACAATACATGATGTTACCGATAAAATATTGATGGAAGAAAATTTAAAACAAAGCCAGTTTGCAATTGAGACTGCCCGCGACACAATTTTTTGGATCGACTCTGATTCAAGAATATTATATGCAAACGAATCGGCTTGTAAATTTTTAGGATACACTAAAGAAGAATTACTAAAATTAACAATCTGCGATATTGATCCTCATTTTACAAAAGATATTTGGCCCGCACATTGGGAAAAATCGAGACAGAAGAAATCATATATCATAGAAACAAATCACAAGACAAAAAGCGGTAAATTAATTCCGGTTGAGATATCAATAAACTTTATTGTGTTCGGCGGCAAAGAATACCACGCAGCGTTTGGGCGAGACATAAGCGAGCGCAAACAAGCCGAAGAAAATTTACATAAATACAAATATATACTCGAAGAATCGCAGCGCGTTGCACGGGTTGGAAGCTGGGAACTCGATATTAAGACAAACAAACTTACATGGTCCGACGAAACATACAGAATCTACGGTGTTGACAAAAATGATTTTGAAATGACCTTCGAGAATGTAATTAATAAGATTTATGAAGAAGACAAAGAATTGGTGCTTAAAAAATTCAACAAAGCATCGGAATCTAAAATATTTGAAACTTATGATTATAGAATACAAAAAACCGACGGCTCAATTTCGTGGATTAATATAACAGGAAACGTTTATACCGATATTTCAGGCAAGCTCGTAGAAATGATTGGAACTGTTAGAGATATTACAGAACAAAAAAAATATGAACAGGCTCTCCGCGATTCCGAAGATAAATTTTCAAAAGCTTTTCATACATCCCCAGATGCAGTTAATATTAATAGACTGCATGATGGTCTCTTCCTCGAGATAAACGACGGTTTTACAAAACAAACATTATATACCAAAGAAGATGTAATCGGAAAAAGCTCTCTCGACATAGATATTTGGCTTTATCCGCAAACACGAAACATTTTTATAGAAACATTAAATAAAAAAGGCGAAGTGAGTAATTATGAAGTTGAATTCAGAATTAAAGACGGATCGATAAGAACATGTTTAATGTCTGCCCGGATTATCGAAATTAACGGTGAAAGATGCATTTTAACAATTACAAGAGACATTACAGAAAGAAAACTCGCAGAAAAGGAATTACGTTTGCGAAGTGCCGCGCTTGAAGCCGCCGCTAATGCAATAGTAATAACCGACAACAGCGGAAATATAATTTGGGCAAACGCATCGTTTCAGAAATTGACAGGCTACAAACCCGAAGAAGTTATCGGTAAGAATCCGAGTTTTCTAAAATCGGGATTGCAGCAAAACGAATATTATCAAACTCTCTGGCAAACTATAAGCGAAGGGAATATTTGGCGAGGGGAAATAATTAACAAAAGAAAAGACCTTTCTTTGTATACCGAGGAAATGACTATTACACCACTGAAAGATAGCGATGGAAAAATAAGTCACTACATTGCAATCAAACAGGATGTAACCGAAAGAAAAAATTTCGAAACACAGTTGATGCAGGCAAAAGAGAAGGCAGAAATTTCGGAAGAACTTAAATCCGCTTTTCTTGCACAAATGTCGCACGAAATAAGATCGCCGCTTTATAGAATTCTCGGCTACATTTCATTAATAAAAGAAATCTTTGAAAGTTCGGAGATAAAAAACATTAGCGAGGTTGTGGAATATTTCAGCAGTATCGATTTATCGAGCAGGCGCTTAACTAAAACCATCGACTCCATTTTAAACATGTCAGAACTTCAAACACAATCATATCAGCCGAGTTTATCGCGAGTAAACATTCGCGATTTGATGGAACAATTAAGAAAGGAACACATTCAGCAGGCGGGGTTAAAAAACCTGAACTTATACATTACGGCTAAAACAAAAAATACATTAATAATATGCGATGAATACAGCGTAACTCAAATTTTTGCCAATTTAATTGATAACGCATTAAAATATACTTTACAGGGGGAAGTTCAAATTGTGATCGGCAGAAATAAAAAGAGACAACTTTTTGTAGAAGTAAAAGATACGGGAATTGGTATTTCGCAGGAATTTTTAGATCAACTTTTTAATCCTTTTACACAGGAAGAAACGGGGTATTCAAGAAAATTTGAAGGCAACGGTTTGGGTTTAGCTTTGGTTAAAAGCTATTGCGATATCAATCATGCAGGCGTTGAAGTTAATAGCGAAAAAGGAAAAGGAACAACTTTCAGAGTAACTTTTAAGTAATTATTCTTATAACTTTTTTTCAAAACAAATACTTAGCGGATTATTAATATACAAACCGTAATTTTTTATTCGAACATACCCGTCCTTTTCATAAAGACCGATAGCTTGGGGCTGAAGAACGCCTGTTTCGAGCCAAAGTTTTTCATACCCTACTTTTTTTGCCTCGGCTTCCAACTCATTTAAAATTTTCCGCGAGATTCCCCTGCCTCTCATCATTGGAACAACATACATGCGTTTAACTTCACCTGTCTTTCCATCCAGCGGGCGTAAAGCTCCGCAGCCGACAGCTTCACCGTTTAACCGGGCTATCACAAAACAGGATTTCGGGATATCTGTTTCGTAAAGATTAAAATCACCGAGATCTTCTTCGCCGTATTTTGCAATAAGCTCAACGTTGAATTTATCAATTAACATTAACGCATCGGGAGAATCCGAACGTTCTTTTTCTATTATAATATTTAATACGTTTTCCATTTGCTTAAATAACTCACTATTTCTTTATAAGATATTATCGAAGCAAATTTTCATTAATTAACATTATCGATTCAGTTGTTCTTTGATAAATATTCGAAAGTTGCTTCAATATTTCTCTTCATTGCGCCTGCCCACATTTCTTTTACTCCCTCAACATTTGGTATTGTTTTAGCCGTTGCAATTTCATCCTTTGTTTTACCCAACTTTATTTCGTTCTCTACAAATTCCACAAGCGCATAAATATAATCGCGCATTACAATTAAATCGTTAGCTTTGCCTATAACACCATCGGTTGTTTGCGCATGACCGAATATGAAAATTGTTTCTTTGTCAAAAAGATTTAAAGCTTTGTCAAGATAATTAATCCACCCGCGTAAATCGGAACCGCCGGGCAAATCAATTACGGGGTAAACTTTATTAAAAACAAGATCGCCCATGTGTACAACATTTGTTTTTTCAAAATGAATAATCGCATCACCCGCCGTATGCGCACTGCAGATTTGCATTGCTTTCAATCTTTCTGCGCCGATGTCGAGAGTCCATTCTTTATCGAAAGTTATATCCGCATATGCCTGGGGATTCTTCGGATCATTTCCGTTAAAGTTCTGCTGAAGTTCTTTAGCCCTTTCCGAAGACACTATTTTGTTTGTAAAATCTTTTAGAAAATAATTTCCGCTTGTGTGATCTCGGTGGTGATGTGTATTAATTAAGAAATCAATTTTACGATCCGTTTTTGTTTTCAACCCGTTATAAAAATTTTTAGCAGATTCGGGAAATTGTGAATCGATAACAACAACGGCATCTTTTGAAACATACCACCCCATTGTTCCGCCACGTTCGTTAAATATTCCCAAGTTATCGCGGATAACTTTAAATCCGGCCGGCTGCTCATAAGTCCTTAAATAATATTTGTGCCCTTGTAATAAAATTCCACCGGCAATTAATGCGCCCGATTTCAAAAAATCTTTACGGTTCATAGTTGTAATTTCCTTCATACTTTGTTACAAAAAATTCTTTGATTATTTTACATAAAACATTTTTCGTCTGCAATAAGTTTAATGTTATTCATGGGGGAATAAAATTGAATATACGCCGGGCTACAAACCGCGATTGCAACCTAACAAAAGAACTAATCTTTAAGATTCTTCAAGAATACGGCCTAAAAACCGATACACAAACAACCGACAGCGATATCCAGGACATTGAAGCAAACTATAACGATCGCAATGGAATTTTTGATATTTTGGAAAACGACGAGGGCTCGCCCATTGCCACCGTGGGTATTTATAAAATCAACAACGAAATATGCGAATTGCGAAAAATGTATTTGGTAAAATCCGAACGCGGAAAAGGTTACGGAAAATTATTGTTAAATCATGCTATTAAACAAGCAAAAGAATTGGGTTATAAAAGAGTAATTCTCGAAACCGCCTCAGTATTAAAAGAAGCGATTCAACTATACCAGAACTACGGTTTTAAAAAATATTCGCCGGAACATTTATCGAACAGGTGTGATCAAGGATTTTATCTTGATTTATGAATTCATTAATTAGTATTTGAAGCGCAAATTTTTATGCTTGAATAATTTTCAAAGGTCTGCTTTTTTATTTCCTATATTTGCTAAACGAAAAACATTTCATGAATAAAAACCAATTCGATTTTATAATTATCGGCTGCGGGCTTGCAGGTCTGTATTCCGCACTTAACGCTTCGAAATATGGAACCGTTGCCCTGATTACAAAAACATCGCTCGAACTTTCCAATTCTTATTGGGCACAGGGAGGAATTGCCGCGGCTATCGACGACAAGGATTCTCCCCGGCTTCACCTTGAAGATACATTAAAAGCTGGGCGGGGTCTATGTAATTATAACGCTGTTGAAATTCTTGTTAATGAAGGCAGACAAAGAATTTTGGAATTAATTGAACTTGGAATGCCCTTCGATAAAGAGAACGGGAAAATTGCATTAGGACTTGAAGGCGGGCACTCGAAGAGAAGGGTTTTGCATTCGGGCGGCGACGCAACAGGAAGAGAAATTGTTAACTTTTTAATGCGGTTGGTAATCAACGAAAAACAAATTAGGATTTTTGAAAACACACTTGTTTATAAACTAAATATTAGCGATGGCGAATGTAATGGCGTTTGTGCATATGATTTTTCCGCAAACAATAATCTCATTATTTCAGGCCGTTCAACAATTATTTCGTCGGGCGGCGGCTCGGCAATATATTCGCGGTCAACAAATCCGCACACATCAATCGGCGACGGTATTATACTTGCCTACGAAGCGGGTGCGGAAATTGAAAGCATGGAGTTTATACAATTTCATCCCACTTCTTTCTTTTCTAAATCGGGAGAAACATTTTTAATTAGCGAGGCAGTTCGCGGTGAAGGCGCCTATCTTGTTAATTACAACAACGAACGCTTCCTTAAAGAAAACGACTTAACAGAACTTGCCCCGCGTGATGTTGTTTCCGAAGCTATTTTTAATGAAATAAATAAATCGGGAAAGCCGAATGTTTTTTTAAAACTTGACCATCTTGATGCGGAAAAAATTAAAACCCGTTTTTCAAATATTTTTTTAGAAGCGAAGAAATTTGGAATTGATATTACACGCGATCTTGTTCCCGTTGCGCCGGCGGCACATTACATGGTTGGCGGAATTAAAACAGGTATCAACGCCGAAACAAATATCAAAAGATTGTTTGCCGTCGGCGAGGCGGCATCATCGGGTATTCACGGCGCTAACAGATTGGCGAGCAACTCGCTGCTCGAATGCCTTGTGTTCTCTAAAAGGGCAATTGAATTTTCACAACAAAATTTTGCCAAAACCGATTCCATAAATTTTAAAAACGAGTTTATAATTAATTACGATTTACAAAAACAATTTTCGGAAACACAAAACCGGGTAGTTCAATTAATGTGGAATAATGTCGGGATCTCCCGCTCGAAAGAAATACTTTTATCCGT
>CAZRMG010000175.1:0-6430 GCA_964601095.1 uncultured Melioribacteraceae bacterium
TTAATTCTGCATCATGAACGGAGTTAGCAAAATCGTTTTTTATCATTCTTGCAGCCCCGATTTTTTTTAGAATTAGAATTGTATCATTGTCTGTAGCTTCAACAATTTTTCTTTTATAGTTTTCATGAGCCGAAGATTCAACTGTTGCGGCAAAACGGGTTCCAATTTGAACGCCTTCGGCACCGAGAGCAAATGCAGCGGCTATACCGCGTCCATCAACAATTCCACCGGCGGCAATCACGGGAATTTTAATTGCATCAACCAATTGTGGTATTAAAGCAAAAGTTGTTAATTCATCAGCACCATTATGACCACCGGCTTCAACTCCTTCTCCAACGACTGCATCACATCCAACGCTTTCAGCTTTAAGTGCGAATTTTACAGAGGGGACAACATGAATGACAATTATATTATTCTTTTTGAATTCTTCAATAAATTTTCCCGGGTGACCGGCGGAAGTGAAAACAATTTTTACATCTTCTTCAATTGTTGTTTTAGCAAGTTCTGCAACATCACCGCGAAGCAATGGAATATTAACTCCAAAAGGTTTATCCGTCGCAATTTTGCATTTCCGAATGTGCTCTCGAAGTAAGTCGGGCTTCATAGAACCCGCTCCAATCAAACCCAAACCGCCGCAATTGGAAACAGCCGAAGCTAATTTCCATCCGCTAACCCAAACCATGCCTGCTTGAATAATCGGGTAGTTTATGCCTAATAATTTTTTTATTCTATTATCGTTGGTCATTTCCAAAATCAATTCTTTTTGTTCTACTATAATGTGGTTAAACAAATTGAAATTAGCAACAGGTTTGATTAAAGCAGACCTATTAATTAAATTAACGCGTCGATTAATTAACGTAAGGTAATTATTGAGAGCAGTAATACCAGCAGCCGGATTCGGCACTCGTCTTAAACCTCATACTTTTTCTCTTCCCAAGGTGCTATTAAATGTTGGCGGAAAACCAATTCTCGGTCATATAATTGATAAACTTCTTTCCGAAAATATTACTAAAGCCACATTTATCATTGGTTATCTCGGCGAAAAAATAATTGAGTATGTTCAAAAAGATTATCCAGAATTGAAATCGGATTTTGTTGAACAGGAAGAAATACTCGGACTTGGTCATGCGATTCACGAAGCAGTACCAACTTTTGATGACGAAGAGATTTTCATAATACTTGGTGATACGATATTTGATGTCAACTTAAAAGAAGTATTTTCCAAAAAGCAAAATTCACTTGGTGTAAAAACGGTTGAAGACCCATCGCGTTTTGGAGTTGCCGTTTGTGAGAATAATAGAATTATTAAGCTTGTTGAAAAACCAAAAACACCTATTTCCAAACTAGCACTCGTAGGACTTTATTATATATCAAACGCGAATATTCTTGCGCAATGTTTAAACGAACTATTTGAAAAAGACATTCGCACGCGCGGCGAATACCAATTGACCGATGCGCTTCAATTAATGCTTGATAAGAATGAAACTATAACAACATTTCAAGTTGACGGCTGGTATGATTGCGGTAAACCCGAAACGCTTCTTTCTACAAATCAATATTTGTTAACAAAAAGCGGAACAAATAGAAAAACGAACGGCAATGTTATTCTTGATCCGGTTTATATTTCCGAAAGTGCGGTTGTTAAAAATTCAGTAATCGGTCCATTCACAACCATTTCCGAAAACTGCACTATTGCCGATTCGATAATTAAAAATACAATTGTTAGTCCCGGCGCTGTCGTTGAAAAAGCAATGCTCGATAATTCGATTATCGGAAGCAACGCAATTATAAAAGGAAGTTATAAAAAATTAAACGCCGGCGATTCATCCGAAATAGAATTTTATTAAACAATATGAGGAAATAAATGTCATACTTATTCACATCCGAATCCGTATCGGAAGGGCATCCGGATAAAGTCTGCGATGCAATATCCGACGGAGTTCTTGACGCATTATTCAAACAAGATCCAATGGCAAGAGTTGCAGTTGAAACATTTGTAACAACAGGCCTTGTTGTTGTCGGCGGCGAAGTTACAACGACCGCTTATGTTGATGTACATGATATAATTCGTACAACAATTAAAAAAATTGGTTATACAAAAGCAGAATATAAATTTGATGCCGAATCGTGCGGAATATTAAACGCAATTCATTCGCAATCTCCTGATATTGCGATGGGAGTTGATAAAGGCGGCGCGGGTGATCAAGGAATTATGTTTGGGTACGCTTGCGATCAGACACCTGAGTTTATGCCTATGCCTATTGTTTACGCGCATAAACTTGTTAAAAGATTGGCGGATATTCGAAATAAAGAATTGAAGTTAATGCCTTATCTTCGTCCGGATGCAAAATCACAAGTTACGGTTGAGTATGACGATAACAATAAACCTTTGCGTGTTGATGCAGTTGTAGTTTCTACCCAGCATGATGGAAATGTTAGTCAGAAAAAAATTAAACAAGATGTTATAAAGCATGTTGTTAAAAAAATCATACCGGCGAAATATTTAGATAAGAAAACGAAATATTTTGTTAATCCTACAGGCAGATTTGAAATAGGCGGACCTCACGGCGACAGCGGCGTAACCGGAAGAAAAATTATTGTTGATACATACGGCGGATGGGCGCCTCATGGCGGCGGCGCTTTTTCAGGTAAAGATCCTTCTAAAGTTGATAGAAGCGCAACATACGCAGCGCGTCACATTGCAAAAAATGTTGTTGCCGCTAAACTCGCAAAAGAATGTTTGGTGCAAGTTGCTTATGCAATAGGCGTTGCTCAACCGGTTTCTATCCTTGTTGATACAAAAGGAACCGGTGTAATTCCCGACAAAGAAATTTCTCAAATGATTATGAAAGAAGTTGATCTTACGCCGAAAGGAATAATCGAAAGATTAAAATTGCGCAGACCGATTTATCAAAAAACATCTTCGTACGGTCATTTCGGGAGAAGCGATAAAGATTTCACTTGGGAAAATTTGGATTTGGTCCCGACATTTAAAAAATATTTATAATAAAGGAGTAATAAATAATCATGGATTATAAAGCAGGAAAGTACAAAGTAAAGGATATCAAATTAGCGGCTGATGGAAGAAAGAAAATTGAATGGGCTGAAAGCCGTATGCCGGTTCTTATGGCGTTAAGAGAAAAGTATTCAAAAACAAAACCACTAAAAGGTTATAGAATTGCAGGATGTTTACACGTTACAAAAGAAACAGCGGTGTTAATAGAAACATTACACGCAGCCGGCGCACAAATAAGCTGGAGCGGTTGCAATCCTTTATCAACCCAGGATGAAATAGCGGCTGCGCTTGCTAAAAACGGAGTTGAAATTTATGCCTGGCACGGACAAAATGTAAAAGATTTTTATTGGTCAATCGATCAAACATTGCGCATGAAACCAAACCTAACCTTAGATGACGGCGCAGATTTGATTTTCACTGTTCACAACAAACACAGAGAGCTTGCAAAAAATATTATCGGCGGAACAGAAGAAACAACAACCGGCGTTCATAGATTGCGCGCTATGGCAAACGATGGAAAACTTTTATACCCCGTTATTGCCGTTAACGATGCAGAAACAAAATGGGATTTCGATAACGTTTACGGAACCGGTCAATCATCAATAGACGGAATTTTACGCGCAACATCTGTACTGCTTGCGGGTAAAAACTTTGTTGTTGCCGGTTACGGTCATTGCGGCAAAGGATGTGCAATGCGTGCCGCCGGTTTGGGTGCAAATGTAATTGTCACAGAAGTAAAAGCAACTGCAGCATTAAAAGCCGTTCTCGAAGGTCATACTGTTATGTCTATGGATGAAGCTGCAAAAGTCGGCGATATATTCATAACGGCAACAGGTGTTAAGGATATTTTAATTGAAAAACATTTTAAAAGTATGAGAGACGGAGCCATTGTTTGCAATACGGGTCATTACGATTGCGAAATAAATATTCCTCAACTTGAAAAAGTCAGCAAATCAAAACGTACAGTTAGAGCAAACAACGAAGAATATACTTTAAAGAATGGAAAGAAAATTTACCTTCTTGCTCAGGGCAGATTGGTGAATCTTGCCGCGGCAGAAGGTCATCCTTCCGAAGTTATGGATATGTCTTTTGCAAATCAGTTTATGTCGCAATTGCGTTTGGTTGATATGCATAAGAAAGGTAAAGTTGTTGAACCCAAAGTTCTCGACATTCCTGAAAAACAAGATCAAGAAATTGCGCAGATCAAATTGAGAACGATGAATTATAAAATCGATAAGCTTACAAAAGAACAAGAAATATATATGAATGATTACAGTGCAGGAACATAATATTTTAATACGATAGAATACTTAAAGAGCCCTATAATTAAGGGCTCTTTTTTTTAATTGTATTTGTTGGTTGGTTTGCTTTGATCTGTAATGTCAAATCCCTTTCCTTTCAATAAATCGATAAGTGAGTTTAGCAATACTCGGATATCGGATGGTTTGCTGATATAAGCGTCTGCCCCTGCATCAAGCGCGTTCAATCTGTCTTTATTAAAAGCATGCGCTGTGTAACAAACAATAGGAATATTACATAGTTCAGGATTACTTTTCATTTCCTTCGTAAGTTCCAATCCGTTCTTTCTGCCTTTGATGGAAATATCCATCAAGATTATATCGTAATTGTGTTTGCCCATTAGATTATAAAATGACTCGGATGAATCGCAAACATCAACCTGAAAATATCTTTTAAGAAAGATTTCGAGAAATTTTCGGTTCTCAAAATCATCCTCTGTGATAAGGAGTCTGGGTTTGTTTAACGCATCAATCCCCATTTGTTTTCTCCGTTAAAAATAACTGTGAATGTTGTGCCTTTATTTGGTAAGCTATTTACTCTCATTTTAGCTCTGTTTAAATCTGCAAAACCTTTAACAAGTGCTAACCCTAAACCAGTTCCTTCGAACGGACGTGTGTAACTCATGTCTTCCTGGCTAAATGGTGTAAATAATTTTTGAAGATATTCTTTTGAAATTCCAATGCCGCTGTCTTTAATATCTATGCATATACTTGATGATTCTTTATATAGGATCATTTCAACTTTTCCCTTGTCGGTGTACTTTATTGCGTTATCAACAAGGTTCGAAAATATTTGCGCTATTGAATAGTGATCAACCGTAACCAACGCCTCGCCTTCGATATTATTAATCAAATTTAATTCGAGATCTTTTTCTTCGGCATAAGATTGAAATTCGTTATAAATGGTTTTAATGACTGAATATAAATCAACTTTCTCAAATCTGGTTTCATATTTGCTTGTCTGCAACTGCGACATATTAAGCAGGAGATCGAAAGTTCTATACAAGCGTTTGCTGTTGTTTTTAATAGATCTTAATATGCCGTTGTATTCCTCGTGTCCTTCGTGTAATTCATGCTTCAACAAATCCGAATACCCCACAATTACATTAAGAGGTGAGCGGATTTCATGTGAAATTTGTGCGAGGAATTGTTCTTTTAATTTTTTTGCTTCTTCTGCACGCGCCAAAGCGTTCTTCAATTCACGTTCTTTTATTTTTAAGTCCGTTATATCTCTACCGTAAACCTGACAAACGCCGAATTTTGGAACACCTGAAATCAGAAATTGGAAATAACTATCTATAAGTAGTGTGGTATAGTTTACAGTTTTGCCGTTTGTAATAATATCATTTGTATCAAATGTTTTCATAAATGGAAGTAACACATCAACTTGTTCGCCGACAAGAACCCTTGTAGGAAAAATTTTATGAGCGGAGTTATTAGCGAGTACTATTTTACCGCTTAGGTCGAACCTGAAAATAGGATCGGGTGAGAGTTCCGAAAATAGAGCCATCAACTCGGCTTGTTGAAGCCGGAGATTTTCCTGCTCCTGTAGATGCTTCTTTCGCATTGGTACGATAACATATCGGTAATAGATAAATGTTACCGCGAGGATGAAAAGTAAAACAATCAGAGAAAATAACAGCGGATTCTCATAGCTGAACCATGAGTCTTTTGCTATTTTCTCTAAAGATTGAAAAGAAGAGTCCAAACGCGATTTGGGCAATACTTGTAATAAAAAAGAAAGCAGTTGCATCAGCAAAACCGATTAATATATTAAATAGTTTTAAAAGCGTTGTACTTAAGTAAAATAAAAGAACAACTAAAAACAAATTCATTATTCTTGTATCAACATATTCTACAATGAATTTCTTCAAAATAATGATTGTCATAATAAAATAGTTTATAATAAATACAGTAAAATAAAAAGTGTCCTCGGTTATAAAAGCATTTGCAACTATAATTGCTAAAAGAATTATAAACAGCGTTATCTTGTTTTTATTAATTACAAATTTTTCCAATAAACTTAGTATCAATAAAAAAGTAGATATTGAAAAAATTATTCCGCTTAAGTTTTTATAGAAAAACGATAAGACTATAAGATTCAAAGTATCAGAAA
>CAZRMG010000176.1:0-6413 GCA_964601095.1 uncultured Melioribacteraceae bacterium
CTTCAGAAAGTTTATCAAAATTAGGAGTTAAAAAATCTTTTAGAATTTTTTTATATTCTTCGCGCGATGAAGGAACGCCGAGAGAATTTATTTTTACAGAAAGATTTTGCAATCCGAGTAATTTTAAAATATCATATGCAACGACAATCATTTCAGCATCAAGAATAGGATCGTGACTTCCAATTGCTTCAGCGCCGAATTGATGGAATTGCCGGTACCTTCCCGCTTGCGGGCGTTCCTGGCGAAACATCGGACCGATGTAATATAATTTATTTAGACTTTGTTTTTTTTCCAATGAGTGTTCAACAAAAGCTCGTACAACGCCGGCTGTCATTTCAGGACGTAGCGTTAAACTTTCTCCGCTTCTATCCAAAAACGAATACATCTCCTTGCTAACTATATCTGTTGCTTCGCCAATGCCGCGCGCAAATAAAGATGTATTTTCAAAAATAGGTGTACGAATTTCGGAATAATTATAATTCGCCATTGTTGCGCGAATTATAGTTTCAAGATGATGCCACTTTTTTATATCGGATGGAAGTATATCACGAGTACCGGTAACAGCTTTAATCATTTTGCTGTTCCCGACTATGATAATTCAAAATACTGTTTTTCTTCGTCGTCGAACAAAGAATAAATTTCATCCACGGAATTTGCTTTTGCAAGATTCTCGCGGAATTCGTCCTTGTTCATCATACGTGAAATTCTGCTTAATAGTTTGATATGGGGACCAACTAAATTTTCTTTTCCTACAAGTAAAAAAATAAGATTAACCGGTTGGCCGTCGAGCGCCTGAAAATCTATTGGATTATCAAGTTTTCCGAAAGCTGCAACAATATCGGTTACACTTGCGGTTTTTGCATGAGGAATCGCAAAACCTTTACCAACACCGGTAGACATAATTTTTTCTCTATCATGAACCGAGAGTCGCATGTTTTCAATATTTGAAACACGCTCATCGTCCTTAAAAAGATCGACTAATTCATTGATTACTTCCAACTTAGATGTGCCTTTCAAAGAAGGAACAATTTTGTCTTTTCTTAAAATATCACAAATCTTCATTTAGCCCTATATCCGTTTTAAGTTTATGCAAATTTACAAAAGCATGCTTCTTTAAGCAATTAAACATACTAAAATCCACGTCATTTTTTCAGTACTAAATGATTGTTTAGCAGTTTAAAATACAAACATTAGCTTAATTAAAAGTGTTAGAAGAAGAGTATTTAAATAGTTGCGGGATGTTATAACAATTAATCTTTAGAAATTTATTACGTTTGGCTTGAAAGGTTTTTTTATTTCTTCATTAACTATCGTATATCGTTTTTTATATCCGTTTGTTCTCTTATATGAATTTTCTTCTTGTCTAATTCTTTCTTGTATTTCTTTCTTAGTAACAGTCGGTTTACGTAAAATTCTAACATCTCTATTAATTCTTGGATCTATTTGGTAAACAATAGGAGCTTGAGGTTGATTATTTCTACGATGTAAAACTTGATTTTGATTTGTAAAAACAGGGTCTCTGTTAGTTATAACAACAGATGGAACTTTACTAATAGAGTTTTTTATTTTCTCTTTTTTCTTTCGTGAAAGAAGAAATGATATGGCAATTACTACAATAAGTAGCGCACCGCCATACAAAAGTATTTCCGAAATTATCTGAACAAGTTCCATATTACTTTATTTTTTATAATTGCTCGTTACAAGTTGAATGCCATAATAATAATTTATTTTTAACAGTTTTTTGAATGATGAAAAAAAATAAAACGTATCAACTTGAGAATTATAAATATTTCAATACACTTTTTACAGAATTATTTGATGACTATTGTATAATCGATTGCTTTAGTTTTTATCGACCGGTAAAAATCAATTACATAAACTTGTTGTAAAGATATTATTTTTTTCACCCTTTATTTCATAGACATGATTTAAATCATATTGACAAACAAATAATCCCACAAAAGTTTATTATATATTTTTGTAAGTTCAATTAACTATTAAATGCAAATTAGTACTGAGAATACATGGACAATGAAATACAAAAATTAATTATGGAATTGGAGCTTATCCCTCATCCGGAAGGCGGCTACTTTAAAGAAATTTATCGTTCAGATGACTTTATCAAAAAGAATTTTCTGCCGGAAAGATATTCGCAAAAGCGAGTATTTTCCACTTCAATTTATTATTTGCTTTCGGGCAACCAGGTTTCGCATTTTCATCGGTTAAAGTCGGATGAAACCTGGCACTTCTATTCCGGTTCTCCGTTGATAATACATTGCTTAAATGAAAATTCAACTTATTCACAAATAAAGATTGGATTGGATTTTTCACAAAATATTTTTCCTCAATTTACTATAAAAAGAGGAACCTGGTTTGCTGCAGAGGTAGCAGATAAAAATTCATTTTCTTTAATTGGATGCACCGTCGCCCCAGGGTTTGAATATGATGATTTTGAATTGGCGCAACGGAATCAATTATCGAAACTATTTCCGAAGTTTATTGAAATTGTTAATAGATTAACAAAAGATTAATCGGCACAAAATGGATCCGAGAATTGAAATACTCCAGGGTGATATTACAAAAATCAAAGTTGATGCAATAGTTAATGCCGCAAATACTACCCTGCTCGGCGGCGGCGGGGTTGATGGAGCAATCCACAGAGCGGCAGGGCCTGAATTACTTCAAGAATGTTTACTGCTAAAAGGTTGCAAGACAGGTGAAGCAAAAATTACAAAAGCATATAGTCTTCCTGCAAAATATATCATTCATACAGTTGGACCCGTTTGGTATGGAGGCATTAAAAATGAAGAAGCACTTTTGGCAAATTGCTATTTTAATTCATTAAAACTTGCAGTTAAACACAAAGTACAAACAATTGCGTTTCCTTCGATTAGCACAGGCGCATATGGTTTTCCCATTGAAAAGGCAGCTTTAATAGCTCTGAACACTGTGATTTTTTTTTTAGAATCTACTCAACCAATTAAACTTATCAAACTGGTCTGTTTTTCGGAACATGACTTTAATGTTTACAATAATCTTTGCAAAAAAATTTAGTCTTTATTTTTATCGAAAATAATAGATTTTATGTACTTCATTCTAAACACATTGTTTTTTTATTCGATAATAAAGCAGACTGTATTAAATAGCTAAAATTTCTTTTTAGAATTCCCGGAGTAGTAATGGATATAAAAAATGGCATCGTTCTGTATTTATTTATCATATTTTTTTCGGTTGTTCAACAATCAAATATATCAGCCCAAGAGATAAAATCTGCAATGAAACTTTCGCTTGAGCAATGCATAGAGTTAACTCTTAAAAACAATATTTCAAGAAATGCGTTTGGCTATTCCGAAAAAATAGCAGAAACAAAATTGAAACAGGCACAATCCGGGTACTATCCAACAGTTGATTTAACTGCGGTTTATAATCGAATAGATCAAGACCCAAATTTCGTTATGCCTGAATCCAAGATTCAGGTACCAGCCATTAACCTCGGTAATTTTTCAATTCCCAGTTTAACTATGCCCGTTCCTCAACAAGATGTAAAATTGGCGGACAAACAAAATATATACGCTGATATAAATATTATCTGGCCGATTTTTACAGGTGGAAAAATTTCTTCATACGTCAGGCAAGCCGAAGCAGGTATTGCAATTGCAAAAAACGACAGCCGTATTAATGATGATCAAATTATTTACGATACCAAGAAATTATATTATTCCGTTTTGCTCGCCTCAAGTTTAGAAAATATTGCGAGTGAAACTTTTGAAAGATTGACAACAACTCTATCTGTTACCGAATCTTTATATCAAAACGGTTCAGGCCGGGTTACAAAAACTGATTACTTAAAAAATAAAATTATGGTTGAAGCTGTAAAAACAATGCTTGAACAAATAACAGGAGAAAAAAAATCAGCTATTATTGCTTTAATAAATGCAATGGGTTTGGATTGGCAAACTCAATTTGAGCCGGCCGACACTTCAATTTCGTTTAGTATTAATCAAACCGAATTAATTGATTATATGAATTACATGTACACCAATAATCCCCTATTTGCAAAGATTGACAATGCCATGGATGTTTATAATTCCAAAATTGATGAAGCAAAAAGCGATTATTACCCTTCTGTTGCATTAGTCGGAGGGTATCACAAATTTTTCAGCGGCTATGATTACGGGGTAGTTACACCTCAAAATCAAAATGTTTGGATGCTCGGCGTGGGTATGAAATTAAATATTTTTAACGGCTTGCGTACAACCGCTTTAATTGAAGAGAATAAATTAGAGTACGATAAACTTGACAAGCAAAAAGAATATTTGAAAAAGGGATTGACAACAAAACTTCAATACATTTATCAAAAGATTAAAACAGCCGAATCAAAACAAGCTTCATCTTTAGAAGCATTAAATTCAGCCGCCGAAAACAGAGAACTAATTGAGAAAGCATATTTTAACGATATAATGGAACTTGAGGATTTACTTCAGGCACAATTAACAGAAGCTTTCTTTAAAGCTCAATATCAAATGACTTTATTTGAACATGCGGATTATAATGCTCAACTTGAAAACTTAATCTCTAAAAACAGATAACATTAACATCGGTTGAATAATGAATTTATATAAAACAATATACACTATTGCCTCATTTATGTTTTTATTTTCCATTATCGAAAACGAACCCATTTCGGCTCAACAGGCAAATACAAAAAACATTATCGTGGGTTACAGCAAAAATATTTTCAGGGGATTTAATGTAAACGACGCAAAGGTAGCCGCATCTTTAATCGAAAATACAATATCACGAGAGAGCCGGCGAAAAACAGTTAGTACTTCGGTAGTTGTCAGCAGTGCGGATGAAGTTGTTGATTTAATAAAGACAAACAAACTCAACTATGTTTCTTTAACATCAATTGAATATTTGGCTGTAAAAGACCGCGCAAAAATTTACCCGTATTGCGCTCCAATTGCAAGAGATGCGATTATGAACCGTGTTTTATTGATTGTTAGAAATGATTCAAACATCAAATCGGTTGAAGATTTAAAGGGGAAATCAATCTCAACTTCTTCATTTTATGATGAAGAGTTTAAACTACCTACTATGTGGATGAAAACAATTTTTTGGAGATCTAAAATAAAGGATATAAATAAATTTATCGGCTCATTCAAAGTAAGAGATAATCCGTCAATCATTGTTTCAGATGTATTCTTTAAAACAACAGACGCATGTATAGTTTTTGAATCTGAATTTGAGACATTAAAAGAACTCAACCCGCAACTTGGTAAACAATTAAAAGTGCTACTGTCATCCGAACCGCTTTTAACGGAAGTCGGCTGTTATACTGAAAATTCTAAAAATGACCCCGACTTGGATTTTATATTAGAAACAACATATAATTTACATAACAATGTACACGGTAAAAATCTTTTAAAACTTCTTAAGATCAAGCGGCTGCAGCCATATACACCAGAATTAATTAAGAATGTTGATATTTTGTACCGTGAATTTGTTTTACTAAAAAAGAAATTTAATTGAATAAACATAAACCATGTTGAAATACACAATATACCGTCTATATTTCCTTACAACGATATTATTTGTCGCAACGACTTTACAAGGAAGTGTTCAAACCAAAATGAAAACCGATAAGGAATTGATTTTTCATTTTGCATATAGTAATCTGGTCTTTCAGGATATAGATGCCAGAGATGCAAACGCAGCTCTTCTTGTTTATGTTAGACAGATAGAAAAGAATTTTTATGAAAGAAGAGGTTTTAAAGTTGTTTTACGCGCAAAAATTTATAATTCTATTGAAGAAATAAAAGCCGGATTGTTGAAGAATGAATTTGATTTAATAAGCGTTCCTTCGGATCAATTTTTCGAATTGAAAAAATTTGTCGATTTGGAACCGTGTCTAAAAGTAGTTTCAAGCGAAGAAACCTTTTCGCAATATGCTTTTATCGCTTCGCAATCAAGTGGTGTTGATAAGATTGTCGACGTAAAAAATAGATCCTTTGCTATGCCTAAAAATTATAAGGGTTGGTTAGTGGAAAAATGGATAGAAGTTTTATTGCACCGTAACAAACTTAAAAATATTGAAAAAACATTTAAGCAGGTTGATTTATTCAACAACGAATCCAAAGTGGTTTATGATATTTTCTTCTCAAAGATTGACTGCGGCGTGGTAAGGATGTCAACATTAAATACTTTATTCGAACTCAATCCGCAATTAAAAAAATCGATAAAAATTTTGGATACTTCTCCTAAGTTTATTCCAAGTATACTATCTTACCAAAAAGATCATAAAACTGATTTATTGGATTTAGTAATCGAGGAAGCAAAAGAAATCCACAAAACAGAAAGCGGCAGAAGTATATTGAAAATATTTAAAGCTATACGGGTTGATGATGCAAATA
>CAZRMG010000177.1:0-1501 GCA_964601095.1 uncultured Melioribacteraceae bacterium
ATCTTAACCCGGTTTCATAAAGTTTCATTCCGCGATAAGCTATCATCGCAGCATTATCCCCGCAAAATTCAAGAGAAGGAATTACAAGTTTCTTTTTATGTGACGATGCTAATTTTTGGAATTCATCTCTAAGCATTTGATTTGCCGCCACGCCTCCGACTAATGAAATCGAATTAACATCAAATTTATTTAGAGCTTTTTTTACATTCTTAATTAATGACTGTACTGCTGAATGTTGAAAAGATGCCGCAATTAACGGCAAATCATTTTTATTAATGTTATCGGCAGACCCATATTCTTTTTGAATAAAACGCAGTACGGAAGTTTTTAAACCGCTGAATGAAAAATCGAATTCATTTTTGCATTGAGCAATAGGAAATTTAGCAAAATCGGTTTTCAGCCCATTTGCGATATTTTGAATTTTGGGTCCGCCGGGATAACCGAGTCCGAGTAATTTTGATACTTTATCGAATGCTTCGCCTGCTGCATCATCAATCGTTGAACCGAGTTTAATTATTTCGGTATCACTCTTAACAAGAAGTAATAAAGTGTGACCGCCCGAAACCGCCAAACATAAATATGGGAATTCGGGTCTTTCGTCCATTAAAAATCCTGAAAATATATGTCCTTCGATATGATTGACAGGCACAAAAGATTTTTTTAAAGAATACGATAAACCTTTTGCAAAAGTTAAACCGACAAGCACCGCACCAATTAATCCGGGTCCTGCGGTTGCCGCTACGACATCAATTTTATTTAATTCTATACCGGAATCCTTAAGCGACTTACGCAGCAACGGTAAAAGAATTTGAAGGTGTGCCCGGCTCGAAAGTTCGGGCACTACTCCGCCGTAATCAACATGAAAATCCTGAGATGAAATTAAGTTTGATAAAAGCTTTCCATCGGAGAGAATCGCGACAGATGTTTCATCGCAGGAAGTTTCTATACCAAGTATGTTCATCATCAATTAAACGAAAAAATACTTTTTGTTATATGCCACGCCATATTCGGATTTTCCTGCAACCTCCTAATTGAATATTTGTACCATTGTTCACCGAACGGCACGTATATTCTTAGCTTATATCCATCAGCATTAATTTTATCACGCAATCTTTCTTTTACGCCGTAAAGCATTTGGAACTCAAATTTATCTTTCGCAATATTTTTTTGTTTAATCATTTCATATGCTTTTTTAACAAGATAATCATCATGCGTAGCTATTCCAACATAATTGCCGTTGTCAAGCATATAATCAAGAATTTTCAAATAATTATTGCGAACTTCTTGATATCCTTTATATGCAATCGCTGCAGGCTCAATATAAATTCCTTTGCATAAACGGTAACTTGTACCGTTCATCCCGGGTGCTTGTACATCCGCTAAAGTTCTTTTTAAATATGATTGTACTACAATTCCTACGTTATCATATTTCTCTTTTAGTTTTCTATAAAGTTCTATTGTTATATCTCCGTTGATATAAATTTTCACTCAAGTTAAACAC
>CAZRMG010000177.1:1511-6394 GCA_964601095.1 uncultured Melioribacteraceae bacterium
TATTGTTATATCTGTAAACGGAGAATCTTCCATATCAATCCGCACAAAATTATTATACTTTTTAGCACGATCTAAAATCTCAGAAATCTGGTTGTAACAAAATTCCTTATCTATTCCCAAACCGAGTTGTGTAGGTTTTAGAGATAGATTTGCATTGAGTTTGTGTTTTTCAATTTCATCAAGAACCTGGAGGCATTCAATCTTTGCTTGTTCCGCTTCTTTTTTGTTTGCTATCGCTTCGCCGAGAACATCCATTGTTGCAACAATACCTTTTGCATTTAATTCCTTAACTACTCGAACGGCATCTTCCAATCTTTCGCCGGCTATGTATTTTTTGGCGAAAATATGTACTACCTGTTTTGGCAATAATTTTACAAAACCTACAATAATAGAATTAATTGGATTCACAGTACCACCTAAATTTTTTGTCGTGAAAATTACCGTGCATAAAATTATTAATCAAGGAAGGCGAAATGGAAGCAATTTAGCTTAAGTTGCGAAACTTCTTAAAAGATTGAGCACAAATGTAACTCTTACCTTCAATTCTTCTATCGATGAATTATTCTCAATTACAAAGCTTGCTTTTTCTCGTTTTACTTCATCCTTAAGTTGGAATTCCATTCTTCTCTTAACTTCATTCTCAGTCAGTCCATCCCTGCTGATACTTCTTTTTATTCTTACATTTTCATCCGCCCAAACAAGTATTACATGGTCGAACATTTTTTGAAATTTTGCTTCATAAATTAAAGCTGATTCTATAAATACTAATGAACTAGTTTTAAGTTGCTCGTTCAATTTAGTTTCAATTAGTTTTAATACCGGGGGATGAATAATTGAGTTAATCTTTTCAATATTTTCTTGAGTAGTGAAAACTTTTTCAGCTAAATATTTTGTGTTTGGTTTACCCACTTTGTAGGATTCTTCGCCGAATGTTTTAATCAACTTTTTTTTGGTTTTTTCATCATTCAACATCAAATCTTTTGCGATAGAATCTGCTCGTAAAACTATAAAACCTTCACTTTCAACAATATCGCTAACAACGGATTTGCCCGAACCGATTCCACCTGTTATGCCGATTTTTAATTTTTTATTCATAAAAAAACAAACCCGGCTTTCACCGGGTTATTTAGATTAAAGAAAAATTATTTTGCGTAAGAGACTTTTCGAACTTCGCGAATAACCATTACTTTAATTTGTCCAGGGTATTCCATTTCTTCTTGAATCTTTTGCGCGATATCGATCGATAAACGATCGGCAACAGCATCGTCAACCTTATCCGGTTCAACAACAACGCGTACTTCGCGACCGGCTTGTATTGCATAAGTTTTGGCAACACCTTCAAAAGACTTGGCAAGGTTTTCTAAATTTTCCAATCGCTTAACATAACTTTCAAGCGGTTCTCTGCGCGCACCGGGTCGTGCGCCGCTGATTGCATCAGATGCTTGGACTAATGCTGCAATCGGGTGTTCCATTTCAATATCTTCGTGGTGACTTCCTACCGCATTTACTACAATCGGATGTTCGTTATATTTTTTTGTTAAATCATATCCAAGTAATGCGTGCGGACCTTCGACACTTTTATCTATTGTTTTACCAACGTCGTGCAATAATCCTGCTCTACGCGCAAGATTTGTGTCATAGCCTGCTTCGGCTGCCATTATTCCGGTTAAGTAAGCAACTTCAATACTATGCTGCAAAAGATTTTGACCATAGCTCGAACGGTATTTCATTTTACCGATATGTTTAATTAATTCAGGATGAACGCCGTGAAGACCGAGCTGCATAATAGTATTTTCGCCTTCGCGTTGAATTTCTTCATCGAGTTCCTGTTCAACTTTGGCAACAACTTCTTCAATACGTGCCGGGTGAATTCTGCCGTCCGCAATTAATCTTTCAAGAGCTATTCTCGCAACTTCTCTTCTAAACTGATCGAAAGCAGAAAGAATAACTGCTTCAGGTGTATCGTCAACAATTACGTCAACACCGGTAGCTGCTTCGAAAGCGCGGATGTTTCTACCTTCACGCCCAATAATTCTGCCCTTCATTTCATCATTCTGAATTTGGACAACAGAAACAGTCGTTTCAACCGAATGATCGACCGCGGTTCTTTGTATGGCCTGAACAACAATTTTTTGCGCTTCTTTTTTAGCATCTAATTTTGCTTGATCTCTGATCTCCTTAATAGATTGTACCGCATCGGCTTTAGCTTTACTTATCATATTTTCGATAAGCATTTTCTTAGCATCTTCCGATGTTAAACCTGCTGTTTTTTCCAACCTAATATTTTGCTCAGCAATCAAACGGTCAAGTTCTGTATGCTTTCTTTCAAGATCTTCTTTTTGAGCAAGAACTTGTTTTTCCAAATCCTTATTTACTTTTTCTTTTTGATTGACAACATCCAATCTTTTTTCAAGATTTTCTTCGCGTTGTTCAAGTTGTTTTTCGTGATTTTGAAGTTTTTGTTTTTTAGAATTTACTTCACCATCGAATTCTTGTTTTTTCTTTAGCCATTCATCTTTAACTTCAAGAAGTTTTTCTTTCTTGATATGCTTTGCATCTTTTTCAGCATCTTCAATAATTTTTTGAGCTCTATCTTTTGCACTGGCAATACTATTCTTGCCGATTTTTGAATTTAGAATCCAGCCGATAAAGAAAAAAATAACTGCCGCGGCTACGGCAATACCAATTACCAACAATAAATCCAACTGCATTTAACCTCCGTTATACCAATATATTTAAACCGCAACAACCGGCTTGGTTACAATAAAGAACACTTTCCTACGCATTGGCGGGTAAATGCCCGACGCTTTTTACTTCCACTGGCCACGCCAAATGGCGTGGTCCTGCCGGAGCAGGATGAGGCCTGTAATACACGTCGCGAGTCAAGAACCCTTGTAGTTTTAATGTTAGTTCTTTTTTATAACGTGAACCGGTTGCGCGGAAAAAGTTAGGATGGAGTTGCCGTAAAACTTGATTCGTTTAAAAGAAGCTTGATCTTCTTGATCTTGTCTGTGGCTTGAATGCTAAATTCCCTGAATTTATTTTTTTCAACAAATAGATCGTAAGCAATATTCAATGCGGCTATAATCGCAATTGTATCTTTGGGTTGATCGGGTAATTCTTCTCTAGTTTCTTCCATTATTGTATTAACATACTCAGCCAATTCAGCAGCAATTTCTTGATTCTCGACTAGTAAAGAATATTCTTTATCAAATATTTTTACTTTAAGCTTCTTTTTATCCGTCATTTTAGGTTTTTTCCATCATCATTCATCTTATTTAAGAACGTAAATGATAGTCTATTCTGGCTATCAAATCGTGTATTTTACTTTTTAAAGCTTCTCTTTCCTCCAGATTAATTGATTCAGCACCGAAAATATTTTCTTCGCCCAACATTAATGATTTACTTAATTTTGATTCAATTTCAGTAATACGCCTTTTGAGAGTATCGTTTTCTTTTTCAAGTTGATTGATCCGGTTGTTCAAAGCCGTGTTTGCTTCCAAAACTTCCGAACCTTTTTGAATAAAATAATAAATCTGTTTTTCAAGAGTATTTAACTCATCGAGAAACAAATCATATTTTGTAGTTTCGGCCACTAAGAGCCCCTAAGTTGTGCATTAAATTTTTGTTCAACTGCTTTTATTGCTTTTCTAAATTCAGTATCCACTTCTTCTTCAGTTAAAGTTTTCGACTCATCAAAGTACTCTAATTGAAAAGCCATGCTTTTTTTGTCGTTACCTAAACTGTCGCTTTGAAAAATATCAAATAACTTTATCTGATGCAACAACTTAGAGCCCGCACTTTGAATAATCTCTACAACGCTGTCCGATTCTACCTTTTTATCAAACACAAAAGCAAAATCCCGATAAACCTTTGGATACTTCAATAATTCCTTAAATGCCTTTTTAGATACATCGACTTTTTTAAGATTTTCTAAACTTAGAATACAAATGAACACTTCCTGATTTATGTCGAAAAGATCAGTCAATTGTTTTTTAATTCTTCCGGCGTTTCCGATAATCATGTTTTGACATGATATCTCATAACTAAAATCATTTGTTAAATCGGCAGCTTTGTATTCAAATGAAAACCGAACACCCGGAAAATACCTATTTAGGAATGCGAGCAAATTCCCTTTCATATCATAGAAATCGTAATCACGATCTTTTTCGTACCATTCTGTGCGAACAGCTTTACCCGATAAACCAAATATTAAATGTTCATTCTCTTCGAAATCTGAAAAATCCTTTATTTCGTTATCATGTTTATGTTCAAAGACTTTCCCTATTTCATAAAACATCAAATCTTTTTCGTTCACTTTAAGATTGTTGGAAATTGCTTGAAGGAAACCCGGAATCATCGACGGGCGCAAATGCGACATTTCGCTGTTCTGCGGATTCATAAGTTTAATTGCTTTACCAAATTTCAATGCCACATCATCTTTTAATAACGAGTTCGTCATTATTTCAAAAAAACCGATTGAGTTTAATGTTTCGCGAACTTTGTCGTTAAAAGCCGATT
Organism: uncultured Melioribacteraceae bacterium; assembly: GCA_964601095.1. Lineage (GTDB taxonomy): Bacteria > Bacteroidota > Ignavibacteria > Ignavibacteriales > Melioribacteraceae > JAEWUC01. The sequence continues at coordinate 6,033 of CAZRMG010000177.1, forward strand.
GATCAACTTTCGGTTCGAGCACAACAGAGATTTTAGAAACATCTGGGATCTTTTCGTAACCGTAAATGCGCGCTACTTCTTCTATAATATCAATTTCTCTTTCAATGTCGTGTCGGTAAGTTGGGATTTTTAATGATAATTCTTTTTCATTTTCAGAAAGAACTTCAAATCCAAGTCGAATTAAAATTCCTTTAACTTCATTGTTTTCAACTTTATAGCCGAGAACTTTTTGAATTCTTTCAAAACGAACAGATGTTGTTTTACTTGTTATCGGTTTGGGGCAAGCATCGATTTCACCGGAATAAACTTCGCCGCCGGCTGTTTGATGGATTAACTGCGCAGCTCTTCTCGCAGCCCAAACT
>CAZRMG010000178.1:0-2778 GCA_964601095.1 uncultured Melioribacteraceae bacterium
TGTTTGGATAAACCCAGAGCTTTTTCAAACTCTGAGTATTTTTCCAATTGATAGTTCTGAGCGCTTAAAACAGCATCAAATGTTTCATGTAAAAGTTGAGAAACAAATTCTGCAAATCCCAAACTAACTTTATCAAAATTGTTATCCATGATTTTAACCGTTTAAAGGAGCATAGTCGGTTTTAAATCTGATAAGCACCCTTCCAAAAATATCTACACGGGTACCACTAGAATCTCTTTGGTAAGATTTTGCCGTATTTACCGTAACAGTTCTATTTTTTGCTTTGTTTTTATTTCTGAAGATGCCAATTATACCGGCAGCTTTAACAACTTTTGATTTATCAATCACTTTTTGGGAATCTCCTGATTCGCTGCCGCTGCTCGAATTGTTCCATGTTGAAAATGTTATTTTAGTCTCAACCTCCCCTTCTGTTACAACTAATCTCATCATACCTTGTTTAGCCATGTTCTGCAACAATCCATATTTATTTGAGGCAATTAAAGATGCTACTGATTGGTGAATGTCCTTATATGTCGGGATTTTGGAAGCTACGGTAGAATTATAATTTTTAACTGCTTCTAATTGGGGCAGCAGATTTGTGTCTTTTACTTTGTCCACTAATCCTGTAACTGCCGGAGCTAAAGCATTTATTAAACCACCCCACCATTTATCTGTATCTGCTGGTGCCTCGGGATTAATAGGCTGATTAGTTGTGGGAGTTTGCATCGTTCCTAAAGCCGCTGTTAATTGTGTATCTGATAATTGAGGTAATTCATACTTCAACAAAAAATCTGAAATGTCTGAAAAACTTACTCCATCTATTGTATTGTTGATATATGTTGTTAAATCTTGTGTAAGTGAATTGACGAATGAGGAGTAAGCTTCCATTTGCTCTATGTGTGCATCTAACAAACAATCAAAAACTCCAGTAACAAGTTCTTTTGTAAACTCAGTGAATGGAATATCCCCAAATCTTGCTGCTGTATCAATTGAGTAATTATCCATAATATGAACTCCTTCTTAACTTAGTACCTACTCTATTTAATAAAGGTTTTTCGGTATCCACCTTCAACTATATAAATAATTATTTAAAATAAGTTACAATATCTTTTTAGTAAATCAAACAATTTTATAAAAAGATTTTGCTTGAATAAAAAATTCCTAATTGAAAATCACGACTATCTTTTTAGCATTAAAATACTCTAGAAAATTCGTAAAGTACTTTTTTCAAATTTATTTTATAATCAATTGCTATTTTTTAATTAACCGTTTACTAATGAAATACTTTTTCCAATTGTTTTTAGAGTTCCTTCCGAGTATGAATAGTTTGCAATTTCAAGTCGAGTGTGCAGAGCGAGTTTTTCCATAATGTTATGAATATGACTCTTAACCGTATAAGTTGATATATGAATTCTATGACCGATCTCTTTGTTACTCATTCCTTCACTGAGCAGCCCGATAACCTCTTTTTCCCTTTTTGTCATTCGTACTGCATCTTTTAATTTGGATTTACCTTCTCTTACCGCATGTTCAACAATTTGGGAAAAAAGTGAATCCACTAAAAGGGGTGGAAGAACAGTTGATCCTTCCGCTACCGAACGAATAGTAATTAAAAAATCATTCAGCGATGCATCTTTAAGAATGAAACCGTTGGCGCCCGCTTTTACATATTGTAGTATATCTGCTTGAACAGGGGCAAGATCCATTACAATAATTTTTGCTTGAGGAAATTCTTTTTTCACTATTTCCACTACATGTAGACTGTTTTGACTTCGCAGTCCCAAATCCAAAAGGACTACATTTGGTTTTAACTCATGAATTTTTAGCAGCGTATTTTTTCCCTCCCCGGATGCGGCAATAATAACAATGTCTTTATGAGGTTTTAGAATTGTTAAGATTCCATCACGAAGAAGACGGTTGTCTTCAATAAGTAATAATCTAATTTTTTTCATAAGTAAATTTTAATTATAGAATAATGTTAAGTGCTTTATAGTTTATGAGTTTCTAAAGCGGAATGATTTTAAATTTGTTTAACTCATCGTTTTTCTTTTCTCTTTTGGCCGCTTTTTTTTCTTTCATAGTTTTTGCCGGTTCTTTTTTGGAACCTTTTTTAGCGTTCTGACCTTTGCTCATTTTATTCTCCTACTTTTTTTTCAACAACTGTTTAGAAATAATGATTAAATCTCGTCCATTATTTTTTTCCAATCTTTAATGCCTATTTCAAGTTTGATTCTAATAGTCTCAAACATTTCACTTTTTTTACCCTCTTTGTATCTCAAATCGGCGTCGGTTAAGCTTGGAAATTTTTTTTTAAGTTTGGTTTTCTGCTCGATCCATTTGTCCATCATAGAAGGAGTTGCGGGTGAGAACAAGCGTACCGGTTTCGTGAATTTATTTGTCATTTTTTCTCCGTTACATAAACAAAGAATTTACCGCATGACAATAGCGAAAAATTATCTGATTGCGCAATAGGACAAAGGGATGAAAAAGGAACTACTTCTTTGGAGTATGGTGATTAAAAATAACTTTGATAATTTATTTATAAACCCCAGCATAAATAGAAACACTGCTCCATCCCAATATGTCCTGAGAATTAATCTCTTTTAACATAATACTGTCTTTCAATAGTTTTATTATTTAAAGAAATATCTAATTCCGAGTCCTGCATCAATACCCAAACCGGTTCCGGCTGTTAGCTGTAATACCGGGACCAATTCAAAAAACACATCTATCGGTGTTGATTTTGGAAGCCATGCAATACCTAATACTCCTCTAACG
>CAZRMG010000178.1:2788-6316 GCA_964601095.1 uncultured Melioribacteraceae bacterium
GCCAAAAGAACCTTCATAACCCGCACCGCTGTTAAACCTTCCGCCTATTCCGTAATAGAGCGGAAATCTTTCGGATGAGCTAATTGCATCGAATGAGTGCCATAGATAATCCATGTGAAAATGGATTCGTCCGTTGTTATCGTAGTCGCCTTTATATGCAATGCGATCTCCGCCTGCTGAAATTCCAAGACCGAAATCAAAAGCATTTATTTTTGATGTCCACAGTTTTGCGCTTAGTCCTGTCGGTTCTCCAAAAATTACTCCCAATCCAAATCCGCTGTCCTGTGCTGCAACTGGTTTTGCTAAGATTATCATCATAAACAAAATTATTCCGTACAAAAAATATTTTTTCATTACAGTTACTCCATTATTGATATACATCATTTATCACTTCTTAAATATGTTTTACTATACTTCTGCATTGTTTTCAATAAATATGTTACAATCAATTCTTCAACCGCTTAAAGTACACGCCGCCCCTTAATGACTCTTACAAGTATCATAATTACTGCTATTACCAGAAGTATATGAATGAAGCCGCCTATTGTGTAAGAAGTAATAAACCCAAGCAGCCACAATACGATAAGAATTATTGCAATAGTGTTAAGCATGTTAATACCTCTTTATTTTAATTAACATGGGTGCCCAAAGACACCCATTGAATAAGAATACATTTTGAATTATTTAATTCGTTTGAACTCAATTCTTCTGTTTAATCTTTTGTTTTCGGGCGTATCATTAGAAACTCTAGGATTCTCTTCGCCGTAACCGACTGCAGTAATTCTATCGGCAGAAATTCCTTTTGAAACCAGCCAACCTTTAACAGATTCGGCTCTATTCTGAGATAGTTTTTGGTTGTATTCATTGCTGGCATCGCTGTCCGTATGTCCGCTTATTTCAACTTCGATATCGGAATACGTATTTAATGTTTTAAGAGCACCCATTAAAATATTTTCAGATTCAGGAGTGATGTTAAATTTATTGGTAGCAAAAGTTATTCCTTCAAGAACGATAGGAACATTCATTTTTACAACATCATCTTTAGGATCAAGCGGGTCCGTACCGCGTTTAACTTCCACGCCGTCGTTAACGGTTCCACCATCAGTATCAACTTTTAACGGATCGGTTTTGTATTTATTTACTTCTTCGCCGTCACCAAGTCCGTCTCCATCTGTATCTGCTTTTAAAGGATCGGTATTGTATTTATTTAATTCTTCAGCATCGTTTAATCCGTCGCCGTCAGTATCAGTTTTGAACGGGCTTGTTTTGTATTTCAATATTTCATCGCCGTCATTCAAACTATCATTATCGGTATCAGCTTTGTTAGGATCAGTTTTATGTGACATTACTTCATCGTAGTCGTTCAAGCCGTCGTTATCAGTATCGGCTTTATTAGGATTGGTTTTATGATTAAATACTTCGTCGCCGTCTTTCAAGCCGTCTTTATCACTATCGGCAATAAGCGGATTAGTATTATATTTTTTTATTTCTTCGCCGTCTTTCAGACCGTCACCGTCAGTATCCGGATTTTTGGGATCGGTTCCGAGTTCTTCTTCCTCGCATCTTGTTAAACCGTCACTATCTTTATCTGTGTCGCAACTTTCACCGGCAAATGTGATGCCTGCTCCAAGGTTAAAGTAAGCATCATTTTTGCTTCCCATCTTGAAATAATTCAAATTATCCGTTAGCGAATAAGTTAGACCTCCGCTTAAATCAAGAAGAATATCATCGCTTATTTTAATTTCTGTGCCTACACCAACAGGAAAAATTGCTGCCCATCCGTCGGCATCAACAGCTTGAGGAGAAATAACACCCGGTTTTATTCCAACATTATAATTAACAGCACCGGCTCCCAAATAGAGATATGGATTCCAGCTTTCAAAATTCATCGGGGTAATTAAAAAACGAAAATCGACCGGGATGATGTTAGTGCTGAATTCTCCGGGACCTTTTGCCATAGTTGCATAATTAAATTCATCGCCCCTGATATTGCCATATCCCACGCCGATTTCTGCATTGAGAAAATGTGAAAGCTCAAATCTTAAAAATCCGCGAGCTAAAAAGGATGATAAAGATATGCCGTTATCGTCCTCAAATTCAGTTGCGGGCATTATTCCGTTAAACTGAACGCCGCCTTTAAGACCAAAATCCTTGAACTGTGCATTAACATTTCCGCACATAAATGCTAATGTTAATACTAACATTACTTTTGTAAATAATTTCATTTTGTTTCTCCTTGATTATTTATTGTTTATTAAAACTTTTCCACAATCTATCCTATCATGGTGTTGATAATATAGAAAGATGCTTTTAGCGTTACTATCGGGCGAAGGGATGAAAAAGGGACTACACCTTAGGGATGAGTTTGAGATAATATTTTCAATTGTTCTTGAAGCTTTTGTCAAAAACGACCCTGAATAATGAACCATAATTTTTTTCACTTTCAACTTCTATCAATGCATTGTTAATATTGCAGTAATTCTTCACAAGTGCTAAGCCAAGTCCGTTTCCATCAAAACTTCTTGTGTAACCTTGCTCTTCCTGTGTAAACGGTTCGAATAACCTTGAAAAAAATTCCTTATTTATTCCTATTCCTGTATCTTTTACTTCAACAATAGTGTTATCCAAAATATTTTTTGTTAATCGTATTTCAACTTTACCTTTTTTTGTGTATTTAATTGCATTATCAATCAAGTTGGAAAATATTTGCGTAATACTATATTCATCGGCTAAAATATTTTTCTCTTTTACTTCGCACACATAAATAAAATCTAATCCTTTCTTTTTAGCAGATTGATGATGTTCTTTATGCAATTTGCTAAGAATTTCCGAATCGAGATTAACTTTTACAAAATGCGGATTATAACTGCTGGTTTTTAATTCAGCTGCGTTAAGAACCAAATCCACGGTTCTAATAATTCTTTTTGAAGCCAAATCAATTCCATAAAAACATTCACTTGTTTCCGAATCCAATTGCTTGTTAAACATGTCGTTTATGTAACCGACATTTCCAACAATTGCGCTAAGGGGAGTTCGTATTTCGTGGGACATCTGCGCAAGGAATTCGGATTTAAATTTATCTGATTGCTCCGCTTTCTCTTTTGCCGTAATTAATTCCTTCTCAAATTGCTTGCGCTCGGTTATGTCCTGAATAGTTGTACGAATACCAACAATATTATCCGATAAATCGCGGAGTATTAATTCTTCTACTAAGATTGGAAATAATGTTAAATCTTTACGTCGGTAATAAAATTCCTCACCTTTTGCCGGGCTTAGTTTTCCATTCACTTTTTCCAAAACGCGCTGACGCGAAATTTCTTCGTCTGAAACAAATTTCCAAATATATTGGCCGATCATTTCTTCCGAAGTATAACCAAGCATATTTAGCTCAGTACTATTAACACGTGTTATGCGTCCATTGAGATCCAACTCGTGATATCCGATCGGGGCATTATTAAACAACTCTCTATATCTTTTCTCATTTTCCTGTAACGCTTCTTCCGCCTGTTTTCGTTTTGTGATATCCCG
>CAZRMG010000179.1:0-2358 GCA_964601095.1 uncultured Melioribacteraceae bacterium
GGCGGTAGTAATTATAAAAATTATTCCTTCCGGAGGTTCTTCAAGACTTTTTAATAATGCATTTTGAGCTTGGTCATTCATCAGATCGGCATCAAGAATAAAAACAAATCGATAAGGAATTTCTTCAAAACTAAGATCAATAAATTTTTTTATGTCCCGTATGCTGTTTATTTTAATCGTGTTCGCGTTTTCGATTACAATTTTATGATAGGGGTTTTTGATTTTGTTTCCCAATTCATTATACATGGATTCCAATTGATCTTTAGTCAATTTTTCAGTCGATGAATCGTCGCCGGATTCTCCCTTCCCTCTTGGAAGTGAAAAAATCAATTTAATATATGGTTCTTGAAGTTGACTAATTTTCTTAATTATACTTTCACGGTTTTCGATTTGTGATTCATCATAAATAAGTTTTGCAAATTGCAAAGCTGTATAATATTTGCCAACGCCTTCCGGTCCATAAAAAAGAAAGGCGTGTGGTACACGCCTCGATTTGGAAATATTATTTAGAATTTCTTTTGCGTTATTCTGTTCGTAAACTTCTTCCCATAATTGATTCATTATTGGATAACCTAAAACTAAGATTTGAATTCATCGTCGTCGTTGTAAAAGAAATCTTCATCGCTTGGATAGTCTGGCCATATATCTTCTATAGATTCATATGGGTCTTCTGACTCTTCCAACTCCTGTAGATTTTCAACTACTTCTAACGGTGCGCCAATTCTTTCGGCATAATCTATAAGTTCTTCTTTTGTAGCAGGCCATGGAGCATCATCTAAATAGGAAGCTAATTCGACGGTCCAGATCATTGTCAATTCTCCTGAATATGTTTGTTATTTTTTGACAATTTCGAATAAATCTACGTCGTCGTATATGAAATTTTGTGGATTAAGCGGGATCCCATTATGTCTTACTTCGTAATGCAAGTGGGGCCCGGTAGATAAGGATCCTGAACTACCGGTTAATGCAATTAAATCTCCTCTGTTAACTTGCTGCCCTTGTTTAACTTTTGTACCCGATAAATGTGCAAATATAGTTCTATAACCAAAGCCATGATCGATTTCAACAGTCAGTCCAAAACCGCCTCTCCATCCAACAAAATCGACTTTACCGCCTCCGGTAGCATAAACCTTTGTGCCAGTATCGGTTATTATATCAACACCGTTATGCATTCTTCTTATCTTTAATATTGGATGAAGCCGCATGCCGAAATCAGAAAGTAGTGTCCCTGTACAAGGTTTTATAGCAGGAATAGAAACATACATTCTTTCATTATCATTAAATGCTTTTTCAATTTCAGCATAATTGTTTCTTTCAAATTTCACTTTTAATGAAACATTTTTTACATATTCGTCCATCTCTTTTATAAGATTATCCAAACTAGATGGATTTGAAGCGATAATCGGTGTAAAATTAGAACCGCCGATTCCATAACTAGATTCGCTTGAAGAGTCAACTTCTAAGTTAGCAGTTAATCTTAGATCGTGACTTTTCTCGGAAAGTAAATTAATTCTATCTTCTAAAGTTCTAAAATGTTCCGAATAGCCATTGAGTTTTGCAGTTAATTCGGAATTAATTTTTTTCAATTTCTTCACTTCTGAATTTGGATTAACCAATTCGTTAAAAACAATAAAGGTTCCAAACACAAAAAATGTGGAAAGAATTGAAAAGAAAAGTAAGAGAAAAACAAACTTCTTATAGAAGTTTTTAATTTCTACGAACTTTAGCTTCGATTTTGAAAAGTAGTAAAATTTTTTCATATAATTGTGTTGCGAAAATAATAAAACGACCTGCTGGTGTCAAGGTTTAATAAAGATATGTTTCTATTCAAAATCATGCTCAAAATAGTCTATTGATCTATCCATTTCTACTGTTTTTTGCTGTATTTTCTGCGTAATTCGCGATTGCAGCACTTTAGCGGCATCATATCCGTAATGTTTAAGTAAATAATTTAGGGCAATAATCTCCGATATTACCGTGATGTTCTTACCCGGGATAATTGGTAGTTTTATGTGCGGAATTTCAACATCTAAAAGTGTTAAATAAGAACTATCTAACCCAGTGCGGGTATATTCGGATTTGTCGTTCCAAACTTCAAGTTCAATAATTACTTCAAGACGTTTTTGATATCTAATCGCTCTAACCCCAAACATGCTGCGGATGTCGATTATTCCAATCCCTCTCAATTCCATAAAGTGTTTTACTAAGTTGGTACCGGAACCCATTAGAATTCCTTCACCCTTTTTGGTAAGGATTACAACATCATCCGCTACAAGCCGGTGTCCCCTTTCAACCAAATCTAATGCGACCTCACTTTTGCCAATCCCGGATTTTCCAACGAACATCATTCCTACACCA
>CAZRMG010000179.1:2368-6275 GCA_964601095.1 uncultured Melioribacteraceae bacterium
CGAATGAACCGTGAATTGATAAACGAGGAGCGAACTGATCATCCAAAAAATCCGATAATAAATATGTTAACTTTGTTGTGGAATATTTTGAGCCGAATACCGGTATGTTATGTTTATCGGCAAGTTCAATCAATTCTTCCGTCGGTTTGTTGTTGTCTGTAATTACCAAACACGGAATATTATATTTAAATATTCTTTCGAGTGAGATGATCCTTTCTTCTTTTAAAAGATTTCGAAGATAGCTCATTTCTGTATTGCCGAAAATTTGCACGCGATTGAAAGAAAATAAATCCAGGAAACCCGCAAGGGGTAATCCTGGACGATGCAAATTCTGGTCTTTTATAAGGCGATCAAAACCATCTTTTTTATTAAGAAGACTTAATTTGAAACGGTCCTTTGTCTTTTCGAAGAAAAATTCAACAGTTATACTTTCTTTCTTAGAAATATTCTTTTCATCAATCTTCATCCGTAGACTCTACCTCAATCTTCTTTCTTACTATACGTTTTGTTTTAAATTTTTTAAGTTGGCGAGATAATTTTTCAACCGCACCGCTTACAGATTTTTCAAATTCATCGCTTGATTCGTTTACGGTTAACACTTTTCCCGGAATTTGCAGAACTATTTCTACATCCTTTATACTATCCTTTAAATGTGTGTAACTTAAAACAACGCTTGCATCAATTATTTGGTCGTTAAATTTTTCCAAAGATTTTATTTCCTGACGGATAAAATCTTTTAAGGAATCCTTTGCTCTGAATTTGCGGGCTGTAATTTGTATGTTCATAACGACTCCTTTATGATTTTGGGTGTGCTTTCTTGTATGAGTTTTTTAATCGTTCAATACTAATATGCGTATAAATTTGTGTAGTTGATAGATTTTCATGACCTAATATTTCTTTTACTGCCATTATATCTGCACCGTTATCGAGCATATGTGTAGCCGCGCTGTGACGTAAAACGTGCGGACTTTTCTTTTTAATATCCGAAACTCCTGAAATATATTTATTAACAATTTTATAAACCAACTGACGACTGATTCTTTGATTTTTCTTATCAATAAAAAGCGGCTCGTTAAAAGTGCGTTCATTTATACTTTGGAAATAATCTTTAATTATAATTAAAGATTTATTGCCGAGAGGTGCTATTCTAACTTTTGAACCTTTACCCAATACTCTAACATTCATTTTCTTCAAATCAACATCACCAATATTTAAGCTGCATAGTTCAGAAACACGAAGAGCGCAACCATATAAAAGCTCAAAAACAGCTTTATCGCGCATTTTTACATTAATATCGTTTTCTTTGTCTATCAATGTAAAAATTTCTAAAAAAGAATCAAGGTTTATAGTTTCAGGCAATTTTCTCTGTGATTTTGGGTTGGATATTTTAGCTATTGGGTTTATTTCGATTAAATCATTCCTAACAGCAAAATTGAATAATCTTCTTATTGAAGATAACTTACGAGAGATAGAACTTTTATCCAATCCATCTTCGCTTAACTTCATTATAAAATGACGTATATTTTTTTCAGAGATCGATACTATTTCTGATTTTTCTTGGGAATCGCAGAATTCAAGAAATTGATATAAATCCCTCCTGTATGCTTCTATAGTATTGATTGAAGCCCTGCTTACTCCAGATAATTCGGTAAGCATCATCTCTATTACATCTTTGAGGTCATTTGTTTTCATTAAACCTCGTAATTATAATCAATACTCTTCTTCTTCAGAAGCAGCTTCCTCTTCGGCAGGTTTGGGCATTGTCCAGCTTGCGAAATCACAATCCGGATAACGATTGCATCCGTAGAAAATTTTCCCGCGTTTTGTTCGTCTTGTAATCACTTCGCCTTCGCTGCATTTGGGACATTTTAAACCAAGTGTAATAATTTTTGTGAAATCGCAGTCGGGATATTTTTCGCAACCTATAAATTTTCCGAATTTACCTTCGCGGTAAACGGTTCGTGAACCGCACTTCGGACAAGTTTCACCAGTGAATTCCGGCTCATTGCTTCCAGTGCTAATCTCTTTAAGCGATTTTATGTTTTTACATTCGGGATAGTTTGTACATGCTAAAAATTTTCCGTAACGACCGATCTTAATATCCATATCCGAGCCGCACTTATCGCATTTTATTTTTTCAAGAGTAGATTCTACTTCAATAAGCGATTTTGCGAATGGACCGTAAAAATCATTGAGTACTTGTATATAGTCAATTTCGCCTTCGGCAATTAGATCTAATTCATCTTCCATTTTAGCTGTAAAGTTTACATTAAATATGTTTGGAAAATTCTGAACAAGTATTCCACTAACCTTTTTGCCGAGTGCAGTTGGTACTAATTTACGTTCAATTTGTTCAACATATTTCCTATCGATGATTGTTCCCATAATCATCGCATAAGTACTTGGTCTTCCAATGCCGTTGTTTTCAAGTTCTTTTATCAAAGAGCTTTCCGTAAAACGCGGCGGTGGTTTTGTAAAATGCTGATTTTTAACCAATTCTTCCAACGACACTTTTTGATCAACTACAAGTCCCGCCGGAATTTTACCACCGTTGCCGTTCTCATCAGAAGAGTCTTCTGTTGTTTCATCATATAAAGTTAAAAAGCCATCAAATAAAATTGTTGTTCCTGAACTTCTAAAAACAAATTCATCAGCTTTTATACTTACTGTTGTAGTCTCTAAACGGGCAGATTCCATCTGCGAAGCGATGAATCTTTTCCAAATCAATTCATACAGTTTGAATTGCGCTTCATCTAAAAAAGGTTTTACAAATTCAGGTGTATATTTTAATGATGTTGGTCTTACAGCTTCGTGGGCATCTTGAATATTTTTTTTGTTTTTTTGATCAAAGACACGCGGTTTTTCCGGCATATAATTATTGCCGTATTTATCGCCTATGAAATTTCTTGCATCGCTAACTATATCATCGCTTAATCTTGTAGAATCGGTTCTCATGTAAGTGATTAGACCGGTTACACCTTCTTCGCCAAGTTCAATTCCCTCATAAAGCTGCTGTGCAAGCATCATTGTTCTGCGCGGTCTGTATTTCAATTTACGCGAAGCTTCAACTTGCAGCGAACTTGTTATAAACGGTGGAAACGGATTCCGTTTGGATTCTTTCTTTGTTAAATCAGATATCGAAAATAAATTTTTTGATTGGATACTTTCGAAAATCTTTTTGGCAACATCCTCTGTGCTAATAGCAAAATTTGTTTTGAAAAATTCATCCCATTCCTCTTGAGTCATATTTGGTTTGGGTGGAACTTTTATTTGCTTTCCGCTTACTTCATAAAGCTTAGCGCGAATTTCTTCGCCTTTATCTGTTTTGAAAATTGCAACCATCGACCAGTATTCGGTCGCAATAAACTTATCTATTTCCTCTTCTCGTTCACAAATTAAACGTAATGCAACTGACTGTACTCTTCCCGCCGATAGTGAACTTCCATATTGATCAAGGACAGCTTTCCATAAAAACGGGCTGACTTTGTAACCAATAATTCTATCCATTATGCGTCTCGCACGTTGCGAAACTACAAGATGATCATCAATCTTAATCGGTTTTCCAAGAGCAGCGTTAACAGCTTTCTTTGTTATTTCATTGAATAAAACCCGCTGAACTTTTTCCTTACTTTTATCATCAAGAATATCAAGAACATCCTGCGCAATGGCTTCGCCTTCACGGTCGGGATCGGTTGCGATATAGATATTATTAGACTTTACGGCAACACCTGAACCTTTTTGCCTTTTATATTTCCAGTTTGGATCTTTTAGCTGTTCATCATAAATAATATATTTACGTCCCTTTGTTTTGTTTTTTGATATAATATCCTCAAGTGTTTCAAGTGCTATGGAACCATCCTTGAGAGCGTCCTCGATCAATTTAAGCTCTCTTTTATACTCGGCAATG
>CAZRMG010000180.1:0-6267 GCA_964601095.1 uncultured Melioribacteraceae bacterium
GCTAAAGACGCGCCTGCCTCGCTTTGCGGTCGAGTCAAAGCGGGAGTCGAAGCGGGAATAACATATGTTGTTTAATTAACCTTCAAACTGAGACACTACCTAACTTTGTATTTTATTTGATTATAATTTTCTTTTCCGAACCAATGTAGCTCACAACCGTGTCTATTTTATCTGATACATCAATTCCTATCCCGTGTTCTTTCGATACTACAACAATTTTAAAAGTTCTTGTCTCAAGCATTCCCGGGAACGAACCTTTTCTTTCGCCCATTGTTAAAGATTTTTCCGAATCATTCCATTTAAAAGCAATTGTAGAATAAATTCCTTTCTCATAATTATAGTTGTCGTTTTCATCTTCGTATAAAACAAACTCGCCGTCGGCTCCGGGATAAATTCTTATTTCAAGATTATCCCATTTCTTCTCAGTTGCATATTGAACCTTGGGGCCAATAGGAAGTATAGAACCTGATCTAACAAAAAGCGGCATGATGTCAATCGGAACTTCTTTGTTTAATTTTTGTCCGCCGATAAAATTTTCACCTGTCCAGAAATCGATCCAATCTGTTCCTTTAGGCAGATAAACTTCTTCACTTTTTATTTTAGTGAAATCACCGACTTTAGCTGTATCATTTCCATCAACAACTATCTTTGAATACATCGGTATAGTTACAGGACAAACCAATATCGACTTTCCAAACATGTACTCATTATTGATGTCAAGAGCATTTTTGTCTTTTACAAAATCCATTACCAAAGCGCGCATCATTGTAGATTGATTTGATGTAACATCCCATGAAGTAGAATAAGTATAAGGCAGTAAAGCATATCGCAGATTTATAAATTTTTCTATTGCATCATAAATCTTATCGCCCTTCTTACCGAATTGATAAATTTCGCGGGGTGCATCGGTACCGTGAGAACGCATCATAGAACAGAATGCGCCGAACTGAATCCAGCGCGCATAGAGTTCGCGGTAATTTGCATCATCCAGCTTTTTAGGAAAATTCCAGAGGAAGAATCCGCCGATGTCGCTGTTCCAGTATGGTATTCCGCAAAGCGAAAAATTTAGCCCGGCTGAAATTTGCTGTTTTAATGCATCCCACGATGCAACAACATCACCCGACCATGTATTAGCTCCGTAACGCTGCTGACCTGCGAATGCAGAACGAGTAAGTATGAAAACACGTTTATCGGAATTGACTGATCGTTGGTTCCGGTAAACTCCGCCGACAGTCATCAATGGAAAAGCATTACGAACTTTACGAAACGAACCGAGATAAGTTTTAATATCGAAATCGGAAGGTTTGAACTGCATATGGTCGGGTTCCGATGAATCCATCCACCAACCGTCCATACCGAGCGAGAAAATTCCTAAGTTTAAATATTTCCAATAAATCTCGCGGGCTTCGGGATTATAAGGATCGTATGGTTTTACACCCGAAGGATAGTCCATATTCGGCGGCCATTTTTCAGAACCGGATTCCGGCCAAGTTTTAAAATCCAAAAGCGCACTGATTTTGTCCAATTCTTTATATGGTTTTGTTTGAGGACCGAATGAATTCCAAATCGATATGATTACATGCACATTTAATTTGTGAACATCATCAACCATCTTCTGCGGATTGTAGAATTCGGGATTGAGAAATTCCATTGCATTCCACAAATAGTTATTTCCCCAGTATTGCCAATCTTGAATAATGCCGTCGAGAGGGACCTCAAGTTCGCGGTATTTTTTTACAACACCTACCAACTCATCTTGGGATTTGTAACGTTCTTTGCTTTGCCAGTAACCGTAAGTCCATAAAGGAAACATTGGCACTTGTCCGGTGAGGTTACGCATTTGCGTAATCACTCCGTCAGCATTTCCCCCGTACATGAAATAATAATCGATGCAATCTCCGACATCGGATTTGAATGATGCGCTTTCCGGGTTATCTTCAAAATCAGTCGGTGAATAATTATCCCAAAATAATCCGTAACCTTTTACCGAATAAATGTAAGGAATATAATCATCCGTGTTTCCCTGTATCATTCTCAACTTTAAATTTCTTTGCACCATCTTTCCTTGCTGCTGCTGCCCCAGTCCATATATAGCTTCATCTTTATCAAGAACGAATGATTGTGAAACAGTATAAGTTTTAACACCTGCATCATTGAAATCTCTAAATGATGAGCCGGATTGATTTTCATTTAACAAGCTCTCACCGTGTAATGATAAAAAAGAAATTTTGCCGGTATTTAATTCCAAACAAACTTTAACACTTTCACTTTTCAAAAAAAGCTCTTCGCCAATCCGTTGAATATCAAAATCCGTTTTTTGTGGATTAGCAATTACAGAAAGACTTTTTTTCTCAAATAATTTCCCCTCAGGTGATTTTAGTATTCTAACCGTTGAAGGATTATAGAATCGAATTTCAATGTCAAGTGAATTAATAGTAGTCTTAATCCCAAGTTCGGTTTTCTTATATGGTTGAGCATTGGCATTAACAATCAAAACACATACAATCAATACGGCAGTGGAAAATATTTTTTTCATCTCTTCAAACCCGATAAATCATTTAATAAAGGGATTAGAAAAATTTCTTCTGAAATCATTATTAAACAAACCTGTTCTTAGTTTTACCGTTATTCAAATAGTTATTTATACAAAACCATATTTCAAAAGCGAATCAAAAATTATTTTACGATTATCTTTCTTGTGGACTTTCTTACAATTAGTTCAGTATCAAGTATGATTCGTTCCATCGGAATTACTGTCGACGATTCAATATTCCTTATTAATATTTCGGCAGCTTTTTGACCAATTTCTCGTTGAGGAGATCTGATCGTTGTAAGAGGTACTGAATATATCTCGGCATAATGAATATCATCATTACCGATAACTGAAATATCTTTAGGAACTTTTATGTTAAGGTCTCTAAGAGCAGTCATTACTGCAAGCGCCTGTAAATCGTTAAAGCATACAATGGCAGTGGGATAATCTTTACGTTTCTTGCTTTTAAAATATTTTATAGTCTTTTCATAACTCTCTTGAGTATGGGCTCCTACTTGAACAATCATTCCTTTATTAAAAGCCAAAGGGCTTTCACTAAATGCGTTATGGAATCCGTCTATACGCTCTTGCGTGTGAGCCGATTCCGGGGGACCGGCAAAATGAACAATTTTTTTATGACCGTTATTTATTAAATACTCTACTGCTTTTTTGATTGCTCGTTTATTGTCAATCTCCACAACATTCGAAATAATACCTTTAATCTCTGCTAATAATACAAAGGGGTAATTCAAGCCCTTCAACTTAAAAAGATGTTCAATTTCGGAATTGCCTTCTACAATCGGCGCTATTATTGCACCTCTTATATCCTTTGCTAAAAATAATTCCGTAATATTTTTTTCACTTTCATGATTATAATCAGAGCTTGTTATTATTAAAGAATAACCCATCGAATTCGCGTATTCTTTTGCACCCTCGGCAATTGTTGTAAAAAAAGGATAATTCAATTCTTTAACTATAATTCCTATACATTTCCCTGCATCGCCGTATTTCAAATTTCTAGCGAAACCTTTCGGTCGGTAATTCAATTCCTTTATAATACTTAAAATGTATTCCCTAGTTGAGCGTTTCACTATTTTTTTTTCATTTAAGACAGCCGAGACTGTTCCTTTTGAAACGCCCGCTCTTTTTGCAATATCGCCAATCGTTATTTCTTTCGTTGTGCTCATTTTGTCAAAACCTTAATTATGAATCCGCCGTGCGGATGCAATGTTATATTTAATGGATTTGAAAAATCAATCTTTGTTTTTACTAATTCATTTTTATTGTCGGAATCTGTTATGAGAATTCCTTTTGAAACGTCTTTGAAAGAATTTGGATTTATAGTTAAAGTCCGCTCTGTTGTTTCACCGTTTATACCTGCAATGAACCATTCGTTATCTTTCTTTCTTGCAAGTACAACATATTTGCCCGGATAACCGTCAATGAATTTTACGTCATCCCAATTTTTCGGTAAAGTGCTCATAAATTCATTAACAAAATCTTTTTGAACGGACATTCCCTTTGGAGTTTCGGCGATGTGTTGTATGCCGGAAGTAAATAAAACAGATAAAGCAATTTCAAAACCGTTTGTAGTTTTGCGTTCTATATTAGGTATTCCCGAAAAATTTACGGGAGTAAAATCCATCGGGTCGAAAAGATTTCTTGTAAAAGGAATGACAGTACAATGCGATGGTTGATGATCGGCATTCTCCTGGGTAAATGTAACATACTCTTCACCTTTAATTGCTTCCATACTTACAAGATTCGGATACGTTCTGTGCCATCCCCTTGGGTATGTAGAACCGTGAAAATTTACAGCGAGATTATATTTAGCGGCATCTTTCAAAATATCAATGTAGTACTTCATCATTGATTGACCGTCTCCGCCAAAGAAATCAACCTTAATTCCTGCAATGCCTATATCTTTAATTTTCTGAAACTCTTCACGCCTTGATTTTTTTGTTAACATTCTATCTCTCGGAGAAAGCGGAGCGGTATTCCAATCCCCAGCCGAATTGTACCACAATAAAATTTTCACATCTTTAGTCTTTGCATAATCAGCAAGTTCTTTAATTTTTTCGTAGCCGATTTGCGTATCCCATAAAGCATCAACAAGGCAATAATTCCAATTCATGTTTGAAGCAAAATCTATAAAACGTTTTTGCGTGTTGTACTCGGTAGAATCGTCTTTTAGTATTACCCAGCTCCATGATGAAATTCCCGGTTCAAGCCAGGAAGATACATCATACTTTTGTGGAATAGCCAAGTCGGTGCCTAAAGTAGATTCAACTATGCCGCCAAGATTGTCGTGAATTACAATTATTCGCCATGGAGTAATCAACGGCAAAGTCGATTCGGGTAAAACCGGTTCGTAGGATCTGCCTTCCTGTGGTTGCGGAAACCGAACGGAGTATTCTCCATTGGGAGAAAATTGACTTAATCGAGAACCGCAGTAATTTGTATCAACAGCTGCCTCGGTTATGCTTATCCAATATTTTCCGAAATTGAAAAGCGCGGGCATCACCCAGCCTGCTTGGTTTGGTGCAACTGTACCAGCCGGTATATTCATTTGATAATATTCTTCGTACGACGGCTGAGTATAATTCCATCCGGTACGTGCATCGGGACACGGCTGTAGAAATGCTTTAGTGGAAATATCAAAATTATATGATGTTGCTTCTTTATATACTTTTACTACTTTATTAGATTGTTCAGGGAAATGATATCTGAATGCAACACCATCATTGGAAATTTGAAAAATAATCTCAACTATTTTTTTGTTTGGATTGCTCAAATAAAAAATTTGTTTTTTCGCTTCATAATTACAATTCAACCTCTTGCCGTGAAGAAGTTTATATTTATCTGAAACAATATTTACGTTCGAAACCGAATCAATTTTCAATCCGGTAGAAAAATCATCATCGCTTCTAACAATGCCTAATTTAGATTGTTCTAAAATAGTTGTACCCGAATGGGAAACAGAATATACAGGTTCGCCGTTTGATGATAACCATACTTTCACTGTTATTTTGGAGTCGGGACTTTTTATCTCGAATTTATCAATAGCCATCAAATCGATAAAACAAAAAATCAGAAGCATTGTAATTATCAGTTTAACAGATTTCATTTATTTGTTTCCTTATTTATTTGTTTTAACAATACAATATTCTTCTATCATTTTTTAATCTTAATTCTTACAACTGTTAGAGACATTGCCGGAGTGTCATAATCAAATTTGGTTTTGATATTATAAACCGATTTTATCGGAACAACATTATTTGGATTTTCGAATGTGTTCTCAACATCTGCAGTACCCGATAAAACAGTAATTTCCGCTTCGGGAATTAAATTGTTAAATACAGCAAGATCAACATTCATTTTTTTATTTTCCGTACCGGCATTAACAAGTTTTAAAATTATATCCCCGGTTTTGCTGTCTTTAACACAAGAAGCCGCTAAAGTTGAATCTTTCTCATTTTTTGAAATTATATGATCATAATAGTAATCGCCTTGGTTTGTCATGAACATTTTCTGAACATAAAAATTTGGTGTTAAACAAATTTCTTTATTATCAAAAAAGATCATATCCGTTTTCCATTGCGTAAAATCTTTTTTAGCTAACAACGGCGCATAAGAAGCCATTACAACAACATCTCCATTCCTCTCCAATGAAGTCATGTATGCTGCTTCGGCAATAGCATTAATCATTTTATTTCCCCATGAAGCATACTCGC
>CAZRMG010000181.1:0-4126 GCA_964601095.1 uncultured Melioribacteraceae bacterium
ATTGGAGTCGGAAGTTTCAATTTTAGTTAAAGATTTTTTAAATTTATCTATCGTAACAACATTGATTAAGATACTATTATTCTCGTTCGACCAATTTACTATTACATTTTTATTTTAAGTATTTCTTTAGCTGTTCAGATATGACGATAAAACATTACTCGGAAATGAGTTCATAATTAGGGAAATATTAACTAAATTAGATTTAAATTTGAAACGGATAATGACTAAAGTATGAAGCGTATTAATATTAAATCTCTTATCTCAGTAAAGATTTCTGATAAAGAGGCGACCGATACAGGATTGGCAATAGTCCTAATTTTTTTACTACTATGTTATTTCTTTGATAATGTTTTATACGCCGGTTTAGCTATCCCAATTTTATTGATATCAATGCTTTATCCAAGATTATATTATTATCCGACAATTATTTGGCTTGGTTTTTCCAAACTGCTGGGACTTATTTCCTCAAAAATAATTTTATCAATCATTTTTTACTTAGTCGTCTTCCCAATGGGATTAACAAGAAGAATGCTTGGAAAAGATACATTATTACTAAATCAATTTAAGAAAAGCAAAAAATCAGTTTTAATAGTTAGGAATTATCAATACACAGCAAAAGATTTGGAAAAACCTTACTGACCATATAGAGAGAGATGCAAATGGATTTATTGAAAGATATATTTTCTTTTTTAAAAGTTCGAAAAAAATTTTGGTTACTCCCAATTATAATTGTTTTGTTATTATTTGGTTTATTGATTGTATTTACAGCCGGCTCATCTTTGGCACCGTTTATTTACACGATATTTTAAAAAATAATTACAAAACAATATGGCATCCATAATACTCGGCATTTCAGCTTATTATCACGATAGTGCAGCAGCCATCATTATTGACGGCGAAATAATAGCAGCTGCCCAAGAAGAAAGATTTACAAGAATTAAACATGATTCCTCTTTTCCGCTAAATTCCATAAAATTTGTTTTAAGCGAAGCCGGTATCCAATACAAGGATGTAACTGCAATTTCTTTTTACGATAAGCCGTTTATAAAATTTGAACGATTGTTAGAAACATACCACGCATTCTCTCCAAAAGGATTAAAAAGTTTTGCCGCTGCAATTCCGGTTTGGATTAAAGAAAAATTGTTTATGAAAAAAATGTTGTATGATGAGTTGAAGATTTTTTGTGATGAAAAAAAACAAATATTATTTCCGGAACATCATCTTTCTCATGCAGCAAGTGCATTCTATCCATCGCCTTTTGAAGAAGCTGCTATTTTAACAATTGACGGCGTTGGCGAATGGGCTACTACTACTATCGGTAAAGGCGAAGGAAATAAGATTAAGATTATCAGCGAGTTGCACTTTCCTCATTCCGTCGGATTATTGTATTCTGCATTCACATATTATACTGGATTCCGTGTAAACAGCGGTGAATATAAACTAATGGGTTTAGCACCCTATGGTATCCCAGATTCTAAGCAGAAAGAAGATTTTAAAAACAAAATCTTATCAGAATTAATTGATATTCGAGAAGATGGCTCTCTTGTGATGAACATGGATTATTTTCAGTTTGCTACCGGACTTAAAATGACATATGATAAAAAATGGACAAAGCTTTTTGGAATACCGCCGCGGAACCCCGAATCTGAAATAACACAAGATTATATGAACCTTGCACTTGCAATTCAAGAAGTAACAGAAGAAGTTGTTTTTAAGTTGGCACACACAGCAAAAGAATTAACGAAAAGTAAATATTTAGTTATGGCAGGCGGTGTTGCCCTAAATAGCGTTGCATCGGGTAAATTACTAAAGCTCGGTTTATTTGAAGATATTTGGATACAACCCGCAGCCGGAGATGCAGGTGGTGCCTTAGGCGCCGCACTCGCTGCATGGCATATTTGGAAAGAACAACCGCGCAAAATCAACAAACCGGATTCTATGCATGGAGCGTATCTTGGTCCTTCTTACGATGAAAAAAATATTTTGGGATTTGTCCGCAAATACGATGTTGTATTTGAAAAGTTTAATAACTTCGATGAGTTAATAAAAATTGCAGCTTCAAAAATTGCAGAAGGAAATGTTGTCGGCTGGTTCCAAGGAAAGATGGAATATGGACCACGTGCTTTGGGCAACAGAAGTATTTTGGGCGACGCGCGTAATCCGGAAATGCAGAAGAAAATGAACTTAAAAATAAAATACCGAGAAGGTTTCCGACCTTTCGCACCATCGGTACTCGAAGAAGATATAGCAAGCTATTTTGATATCGATAGGATTTCACCTTATATGCTTTTGGTTGTTCCAATTAATAAAGAGAAACAAAAAAAACTACCTGATGACTATAACGATTGGGACATTTATAAAAGGTTGTATCATCTCCGGTCTGATATCCCGGCAATTACACATCTCGATTTTTCTGCGCGTATTCAAAGCGTTAGCAAAAAAACAAATTTGAAATACTGGGAATTGATTAACGAATTCAAAAATCAAACTGGCTGCGGCTTAATTGTAAATACAAGTTTTAATGTGCGCGGCGAACCCATTGTCTGTACCCCCGAAGAAGCTTTTAATTGTTTTATGAGAACCGAGATGGACTATTTGGTTGTTGAAAATTATCTTTTTGATAAGAAAAAATTACGATACCTGTATCAAAAACATAACTGGCATGCAGAATTCAAGCCTGATTAATATAGCTTTAATTTTCTGACAATTCCCTAACAGAATGTAACAGAAACCAACATGACTTATAATCTAATTGTTCATTTCGATTTTAAAGATTATCTTTATGCCCGTGATGAGGGGCACTCCAATTTTTTCTTGAGAACAAACTTTGAGGCAATAAATGGCATCCAGTGAATTCTTAACATATGTTCCAATTTTTTCGGAATTGAATGCTGAAACTCTCCAAAAGATTGAAAAAGTGGGCACAAAAAAGCTTTTTCAGAAAAATGATGTTGTTTTAATGGAAGATGAAGTCGGCACTGCTTTATTCATAATTGTTTCGGGTAAAGTTAAAGTATCTCGAACAAGCACCGACGGACGTGAAGTAATTCTTACAATACTTTCCGAAAGTGATTTTTTTGGTGAAATGGCAATTCTTGACGGACAAACACGCTCTGCCACTGTGATAGCAATTGAAGATTCGGAATTGTTCATAATTCAAAGATCTGATTTCTTGGAATTATTAAAAGAATTTCCTGAAGTCTCGATTTCGCTTTTGCAGGAATTAACTAAGCGCTTACGTGCGACAGATGTGAAAATCAAAGCCCTCTCACTAAAAGATGCAGAAGGCAAGGTAGCAACCGTCATTCTTCAGCTTGCAGATGATGTGGGAAAAATTAAACATGGAAAAGTAGAAATCGAGAAATTACCTTTGCAGCAGGATTTAGCTAACATGGCCGGAACATCACGCGAAACTATTTCGCGTACTCTTCATTCATTCGCTAAAAAAGGTTTGGTTGAATTGGACGGAAATAAATTAAGAATAACAGAATACGAAAAATTCAAAGAGCAATTCAGTTAATGGTTGGAAAAATAGATTTACACATGCACACTACTTGTTCAGACGGCGCATACTCCCCCGCTGAATTGGTGCGAAAAGCTTATGAAAGCGGTCTTTCTGTAATTTCTATTACCGATCACGACAGCGTAAACGGTGTTCAGGAAGCTATAAATTATGGAAAAGAACTCGGCGTTGAAGTTATACCGGGACTTGAAATAAGCACTGATGTTGACGACAAAGAAATTCATCTGCTTGCGTATTTTATAGAAATAGAAAACGAAGAATTAAAAAAATACTTGAGTTTTTTTAGAGACGAGAGATTTCAAAGGGCAAAAAGGATTGTTCAAAAATTACGCAACCTCGGATTGCCTATAACTTTGGATGATGTTTTATCACACGCAAAAAATTCGGCAATTGGTCGTCCGCACATTGCTTATACATTAGCTGATCTTGGAATTACACATAATTACTTCGAAGCATTTGATAAATATATCGGTGATAACGGACCGGCTTTCGAAAGGAAAATACATGTTTCCCCGCAAAGCGCGTTAAAACTTATCAGCGATTCGGGCGGTTTATCTTTTATTGCCCACCCCGGTTATATGAAAGAAAATTTATTGCTGAATC
>CAZRMG010000181.1:4139-6265 GCA_964601095.1 uncultured Melioribacteraceae bacterium
GCTGGAATTGACGGGATTGAAGTAATACATCCCAGTCATAACGCCAGCCAGATTAGTTTTTACAGAGGAATTGTAAATCAATATTGTTTGTTGGAAAGCGGCGGATCGGATTTTCACGGCGGTCAAAAAGCCGACGAAAACAATCTCGGTAAATATTGTATCTCTCCAAACCATGTTGAAGCAATGCGGAAAATGCTTCACAGAAACAGCGCATGAGGCCCCATCGATAATTTCTACAATTGATATTTTTTTTGCCGTTTTAGTTCTTAAAGAAAATACTAAATTTGTCACGTTAGTTTCATAAAAATTTTATATCAATTGAGGAATAGCATGAAAAAACTAACATTAATCTGTTTATTAATGTCGACTATTGTTTTCTCACAATCCATCGGCGAGTGGGATATTCATTCCGATATGAAAGATTCAAAAATATCTCTTTCCACGCAGGATGGTCTCTGGACAGTTACAACAGGCGGGGCCTATTTTTATAATACATTTGAAAACAGCTTTAAAAAATTGACAAAAGCACAGGGTCTTAACAGTCAAGCTCTCACAGCCATATGTGCGGATGAAAATCAAAAAATATGGTATGGTTCGCAGGAAGGATATATTAATATTTTCGATCCCGAAACAAACAACATCGATAGAATAATGGATATTTTTAATACAGGTAAAACTCAAAGACAAATTAACCAACTGTTTGCAATAAAAGATACAGTATTCGTTGCAACGGATTTTGGCCTTTCATTAATAAACTCTAACAATCTTTCTTTTTACGATTCATTTATGAAGTTTGGAGATTTTTCATCAGAATCAAAAGTTAAAAGCGTTTATAAAAAATCTTTGATCTACGTTGTTTTAGATTTAGGCGTAGCTATTCAAAAAACAGGAGCACAAAATTTATCCGTTCCCGAATCTTGGAACTCTTTTCCCTTTGGGAATAAAATATCCGCCTCTTCGGCAAGTAAAATTGTTCACTTTAATAATGAAATTTTGCTCGCTGCCAACAACGGTGTTCATCGTTTCGACGGTACAAACTGGACATTATTTTTATTACAAAACGAAAATGTTATTGATATGACTGTTCAAGGCAATTCCATTTACTTTTTAACAGCTGAAAAACTTTATGCATATTTCAACAACCAGCTTACGACTGTTTATGAATACAATAATCTTGTTCTAAATTCCATTAATGTAGTTGATGCACAGACAATTTACATTGCTTCAAACAAAGGATTGATTGAAATAAAAAGCGGAAATGAAAAATTGATTTTCCCCGATGGTCCGCTCGCAAATAAGTTTATTAATCTTGCTTCTGATCAAAGCGGAAATATTTGGGCAGCTACCGGCAAGGATGGAAACGGTGTTGGTGTTATGAAATTCGACGGGAATACATGGTCCTACTTTAATAAAGCAAATACACCTGAGCTTCAATCGAACGACTTTATTAATGTTTCTACATACGACAACGATGTATTTCTTTCCAGTTGGGGAAAGGGACTAACAGTTTATAAAGATAAAAAATTTGTGACCTATAATACTTTGAATTCCGATATCGTTGGAATTCCTGACAATGCAGATTTTGTAGCAATTTCATCAGCTCAGTCAGATTCGAAAGGAAACATATGGTTAACCAATAATCAAACTGCCAGCAGGAAACAATTAAGCGTTTTTACAAAAGATAATAAATGGTACCATTACAATGTATCTCCTCTGTCTTCAGATGCTTTGGGTACAATGGTTATTGATCAATATGATACCAAATGGTTTGTTGCAACATTAAACAATGCAGGCGTATATTACTTCAACGAGAAAAATACATTCACCAATTTATCGGACGATACACAAGGATATTTAACTACGAGCGACGGCTTAATTACAAACAGTGTTTCTTCATTGGCAATAGATAAACGCGGACAACTTTGGATTGGAACGAGCGAAGGAATAAATTTAGTTACAAATACCGCAAGTCCAAAATCATCATTAACAAACAGGGTTGCATATTCTGTTCGTAATCAAACTGTTACTTGTATTGCTATTGACCCGCTCGACAATAAATGGATTGGCACAAAACAGGGTGTCTTTGTTCTTTCTTCCGATGGTATTCAACTTCTTAATTATTATAC
>CAZRMG010000182.1:0-6232 GCA_964601095.1 uncultured Melioribacteraceae bacterium
TATCACCGAGATCGGAGAATAGATCAATGACAACAAACGGCATTGTTAACAAAGAAGGTCCGGCATCAAAACGGAAACCGGCATTATAAAATTCGTATGCTTTACCGCCGGGCTTCTCATTTTGTTCAAATACATCAACATCAAAACCAGCATTAGCCAAGCGTGCCGCCGCGCTCATCCCGCCGAGTCCCGCACCTATTACCGCTATTTTCTTTTTGTCTGCCATTTCTCTTTCACAATCAAATAAACAAAAAGATTAAACGAAAGCATCGAAAATGAATAGAAAAAATCTTCAATAGGAATTGTAATTAATCGTGTACCGATAATTGCGCCGGACGAATAGATAACAACAGGCAGCGATGTTAAAAAATAGTTTACAACAAGAAATGGGATAAACATGAAAGCAATCCACAGCCAATAGATTTTAGATTTTAGTATAGAGTATTTAGAAAAAAGATTGACAAGAATAAAAAAAGCAGAGAACATCAAAACCGTAAAAGTATAATATCTATTTGTATTGACTAAAGCCGATAAAAATAATACTGCCGACATGCCATAAAGAATTCTAGAATTTATTGTTATTTTTTTTTCGGGCAAGTACAATACCGCCGTTTCATATAAAAACAAGGCCGAATACGGAACTGTTACGAAAAACAGAATTTCTTCAAATGGAAGGTTGAACAATTTATATCCATTTATGAACTGCGGGCTGAAGCCCCAATCACCGCGATAAGTTGCGATTGCATCCCATAAAATATAAACACTTCCAACAATTGCAATTGACGCAAACACTGCGGGTAATTTTTTGTAATAACGAATTTTCTTTTCGAATGATAAAACAAACGGGAAAAGAATTATTAAAAGGTTTATGAGTAGGTATTCACTCATTGCCAGACACCAGCGAGAAGTTCAGAACCAATTTATTTTCTTGTTCTTTGTTTAATCTTTCGCTGCGAAGCAAAAACTCTGCTATACCTTTTTGAATATCCGGCTTGATGCTTGAATAATCATTCTTCAACAATTCTTTGTAAATAATTTGCGCGTCTTCTTCTCTTTCTTTTGAATGACCGAGAAACGACGGAACGTGTTCAAGTATTGCATAACGTAAAAATCTTATTTCAAGGTTATCGGGATCTTTTTCAATTACTTTCTCAAACATTTCCATTGAGCTGTTAAAATATTTCAGCTTTGTGAAAGGCCAGAACGCGTGCTTGGATTTAACAGATTCAAAAGCTGCAACATATGCCGAAATTAAATTTGGATATTTATCCACGTCGTCTGAAAAATGCTTACTTATTAATTTTTCTGTTTCCTCCACAATTTCTTCGTTCTCAACAGAAGCATAATAATTCAATCTTATCGTTTCAAGTATTTCGGGGTTAATCCGTGCATACTCCTTTTCCTTTCCGTTAGCAGACAAAATTGAATTTAATAACAATATAAAGATCAAAAATAATTTCATCATTCGAACCGCATTTTAACTACTTTAATTTGCCAAAATGATTTTAACAGTAAAGCCAATTTTGTAAAATTTGAAATTCGTACTCGTCTTTTGAGAAGTTCTTTTACATTAAGCCGCTTAATTTTTCTGAAGAGAACATAATAATAAAGATATGCCGAATACACACCGAGTTTAACTCCGATTGGCAGTTTTAAAATTCCCATCAATGCTTCGTGAAATTCTTTTTCAACTTCTCCTTCCAGCCGTTTTTTATTTGCATCGTCAATACTATCGGATGAATGTACATCGGGTAAATAAATCCTTCCGCGTTCGTCGATATCGCTTTTTATGTCTCGTAAAAAATTTACCTTTTGAAAAGCCGAGCCGAGCATTTTTGCAGGGTATAAAAGTTCGTTATATTTTTTTTCATCACCGTTTACAAAAATTTTTAAACACATCAACCCAACAACTTCAGCCGAGCCGTAAATATAATTGTCGTAAATTCTGCGATCGTAAGAAGCTTTATCGAGATCCATTTCCATGCTTGTTAAAAATGCATCAATTATATCATGACCAATATTGTATTTGTTGACAACAATTTGAAATGAATGAATTACCGGGTTAGTAGAAATACCGTTTTTAATAGCTTCAAAAGTTTCTTCGCGGAAATTTTTCAACAATTGTCTTTTATCGAAACCGTGGAATGAATCAACAATTTCATCGGCAAGGCGAACAAACCCGTAAATAGCATAAACAGGCGCGCGGTATTCCTTCGCAAACGCCTTAATGCCCAGACTAAACGAAGTGCTGTACGCATTCGTTAGTTTTTTGCTGACGTCAAAAGACGTATCATTATATAGCTGTATCATGTTCTATCCTCTCGGTTACTAATTTTGAACTTATAACTACCATCGGCAAACCCGTGCCCGGAGTAGTTGATGCACCTACATAGTAAAGATTGTTGAAATGTTCATCTTTGTTTTTTGGTCTGAAAGCTCCAACTTGGTTTATATCGTGCGCGAGTCCTAGACCCGAACCCTTATAAAGATTAAGTGTATCAGCCCAATCTTGCGGGGTGAGTATTTTTTTTACAATTGTATTTGAATTAATATCGAAGCCGGTGCGTGAGCTTAAATCGTTAATAATATTATCGGCAAGTTCATCTTTATCGCTCCAATCTTTTTTATAGCGTAGATCGGGAACGGGGCAAAGAATAAATAAATTTTCACAACCTTCCGGTGCGGTTGACGGATCGGATTTTGATAAAACGTTCACATAGTAATACGGCTTTTGCGGAGCTATCGACGATGTGAAAATTGTATCGGCATAGCCGCGGAAGTTACTTCCAAGAAAATAATTGTGATGATCAAGTTTGTCTATCTTCCCTTTAATTCCTATATAAATTGTGAACGGTGCTAAAGTCCAGTGCATTTTATCAAGTTTCTCGTCTGAATACTTATTTCGTCCCAAAATTTGACCGCGGAAGGAAGCAGCATCAGCATTGGAAACAAAAATATCTGCACTCCATTTTTTACCGTGGTTGTCTATAAATTCTTCAACTTTTCCGTTGTGAGTTCCAAGCTTAACAATTTCGGTATTGTAATGGAATTCTACTCCGCGTTCTTTTAAAATTCTTTCAAGTTCCTCAATCATGCGGTACATTCCGCCTTTAACGCGCCAGTAGCCGTTGTGTTTCAATTCTGTATAATTCAACAAAGAATAAATTGCGGGAGTATGAAATGGAGTAGCACCGAGGAAAAACGCAACGAGTGAAAATATAATTCTTACTTCTTCCGAAGTAAAATTCTTTTCGACTTCACTCCACATAGTTTTGTACAAATATGGAATGTGTTTCCAAGGAACTGTTGATAATTTTAAAACATATTTTAGTTTAGAATCGAAATTGGATTTTATTACTGTTCCTTCTGTATCGTGGAAAAACTCACCCGCGCGTTTTAGATATGCTTCTGTCTTCCGAGCCAAATCCGGTTCAACATCTTTAAATTCTTCTTCAAGCTTTTTTAAATCTTTATGAATTACTCTTGGTTTAACCTTTCCTTCAAAATATACTTTGTAAAGCGGATCAAGTTGTTCAAGTTCAACTGGGTTTTTTATTCCGACACTTTTAAATAATTCATCGAATTCATAAGTCATACTCATAAAAGACGGACCCATATCAAAACGAAAACCGTCCATTTCAATAATGTTCATTCTTCCGCCGGGAGTTGAATGCTTTTCGAGTATTGTAACCTTATAACCTTTACTCGTTAGTCTTAAAGCAGTTGCCAGCCCGCCGAGTCCTGCACCTATTATTATTACCTTTTTCATAAGCCATACTATTAATTATAGAACGTAACCCAATCCATTTATTTTTAGTTCCAAATACCTGATGTTTCATTTCATCATAAAAAATATTGATGTATTTTTGGTAAGAAGAAGGAGCGGCAGTTAAAACTTCGGTTGTCATAAAATGCCTAAAACATCTTTAACAAACTATTGTTTGTAGCAATAAGGAGAAAGTAATGTTAAAAATCAAATATTTGAGTAACTATCAAAAAAAAATCATTGCAATCTTTTTGTTAACATTTATTCTTGGAATGCTTCCGGCAAATCCAGAAGAGGGGATGTATCCTTTAAGCGAACTCGATAAAATTGACCTTGTTGAAGCCGGTTTAAAAATAGATCCGAAGGAAGTTTATAATCCCGACGGAATAAGTTTGGTTGATGCGCTTGTCCAATTAAGCGGATGCACCGGCTCATTTATTTCCGATAAAGGATTGATAATAACCAATCACCACTGCGCGTTCGGTGCCATTGCGCGTTCGAGCACTGTTGAAAACAATTATTTGGAAAACGGTTTTCACGCAAAATCTTTCGAAGAAGAAATTCCGGCAACCGGTTACACTTGCAGAATCACAGAATCTTACGAAGATGTTTCGGAAATAATATTAGACGCTGTTAAAAATGTAAGCGATCCATCGGAGAGAACAAAGATTATCGCGAATAAAATCCAAGAATTATCGGATGCGGCGACAAACGAAAGTGAATCAATTGTTGCAAGCGTTTCCGAAATGTTCGCGGGTAAAACATATGTTTTGTTTAAGTACAGAATAATCCGTGATGTTAGATTAGTTTATGCCCCGCCTCAATCGATCGGAAATTTCGGCGGCGAGACCGACAACTGGGTTTGGCCGCGTCACACCGGTGATTTCTCAATAATGCGCGCTTATGTAACACCGGATGGAAAAGCTGCGGCGTATTCAAAAGAAAATATTCCATTCACTCCCAAAAAATATTTGAAAGTAAATCCAAACGGCGTTGAAGAAGGCGATTTCGTTTTTATGCTCGGCTACCCCGGAAGAACATTCCGCCACAGACCTTCGCAATATTTGAAATACCAGCAAGAGCATTTGCTTCCTTACATTTCCGAACTTTACGGATACGCGATTAACACAATGGAAGAATTGAGCACAGGCGATAAAGCGTTGAAGCTTGCTTTCGCGAGCAGAATAAAAGGTTTAGCCAATACTATGAAAAATTTTCAAGGCAAGTTAAAAGGTTTGAAAAAGATTGATTTGGTTTCTCAAAAAGTTGAAGAAGAAAAACAACTTGCAGAATTCATTAATGAAAACCCGGAATTAAAAGCCAAGTACGGAAATTTATTTTCCGAAATAGAAAATGTTTTTCAGCGGGTTGATAAATCAGCAAGAGCTGATTTATGGCTAAGACAAATTTATAGTACATCAATTAAACTTTCGCTTGCTAACTTTATTCTCGAATACTCAGAAGAGCTAACGAAACCCGAGGCCGAAAGGAAACAATCTTATCAAGAAAAAAACATCAACCGCACAAAAGAAAGATTTGCTTCTGCGCTTTCAAGTTTTAATCCCAAGTTCGAAGAAGCAATGCTAAATAAAATGTTCGACGACGCTTCAAAGTTCGGTGAAGGTTCTAAAATAAGTGCTTTCGAATCTTTCTCCGATAAAAATGAAGTTATAAATATGATTATGGATTCAAAAATTTCAGAAAAAGAATATTTTGATAAACTAATCGAAGGCGGACAAAATGCCGTTGATGAATCAGACGATCCGATATTTTCATTCACACAAAAAATCCGTGAACAGAATCAAGCATTGAGTGATGAAAATAACCGAAACGAAGGAACGCTAAACAAACTTTACGGCGATCTTGTTGATGTTAAAATGTTATGGAAGAAAACCAACTTTATACCGGATGCAAACAGTACATTACGTTTAACTTACGGATATATTAAAGGATATAGCCCTGCCGACGCAACTTACATGGAACCTTTTACTTCGATTGACGGGATTATTGAAAAGAACACAACAGGGAACGAAGATTTCGTTATTCCCGACAAATTAAAAACGCTTCATTCCAAAAAAGATTTTGGAAAGTATGTAAGCGCTAAAAGAGGAAAACTACCTGTAAGCATGCTTTATAATATGGACACAACAGGCGGTAATTCCGGCAGTCCTGTTTTAAACGCGTACGGAGAATTAATAGGTGTAAATTTCGACCGCGCGTACGAAGCAACAATTAATGATTTCGCATGGAATGAATCATACAGCCGATCAATCGGGGTTGATATTCGTTATGTGTTGTGGGTGTTGGATAAATATTCCGGTGCAGAAAATATTTTGGATGAGATAAATTAGGGAACTCCCCCTTATTCCCCCTCCTAAAACTTAGGAGGGGGATATGATGGAAGTTAAAATTCTACAAAGAAGGCCATTAAACCTACAAGTACAAGAATAATACCGCTTATTAATT
>CAZRMG010000183.1:0-1826 GCA_964601095.1 uncultured Melioribacteraceae bacterium
CGGAATAGCTTTGTGTAGTGCTATCGGTTTCCGAAGCTTCATTACTTCTACCGTCCAAAGGAATTAGCTTTTCGCTTATAACTTCGGTAATGTATTTTTTTATTCCTTCTTTGTCGGTGTAATCTCTTTTAGTTAAGCGTCCTTCAACATAAAACTTTTTGCCTTTTTTTAACGCTTCCTTGTAAAAGTCCGGCAGACTCCATGAAACAACATTGTGCCAGGTTGTTTCGTTAACCCAGTTGCCGTCTTTGCCTTTGTAACTATTTGTAGTTGCAAGCGAAAATGTTGTAACGGAAGTATTATTTGTAGTAAAACGAGTTTCAGCATCGTTACCGAGATTACCTATTAACATAATCTTGTTAAGTGAAAACGCCATGGATTCCTCTTTTTTTTGATATTACGGTTATAATTTAAAATTATTAAATGAATTTCCCAACAAACAAATTTTGTATTAGATGCCGCCAAATAAGAAATAAACTAAAAGACAGCCGAACGGTATCAAAATATTATCAAGGTCTTTTGGGCTAACTGCTTCTATAATTGTAGTTAATACGGCACAAATGAATATTAATTGAATGTCAATTTGTTGAAAAAAAATAAAATTGAAAAGTAAAGAAGCCAGAAATCCGAAGACAAAAAACGCAATGCTGCCTTCGACACTTTTTTCAACAAGTATTTTATATTTATGTTTTCCAAAATTTTTACCAAAAACCGGCGCAAGTCCGTCGCCCCAGCCCAAGAATCCCATAGAAGTTAATGCAACAGGTGAATAGAAATATACCGTTCCCATAATATTCATAATTAGTGTAAAATATAAAGGACCTTTTAACAGCTCATTTCTATCGCCGGTACGCGTCATTGTTTTAACAGCTTTATCATCCTGCGATGCCGTGAATCCTTTAACAAGAAGTAGAATTGTCCAAATTAAAGAAGGAGTAATATTTAGGTATTTACTCCATTCGGATTGATCGTAGAGCGGCCAAAATATTAGCCATGAACCGGCTGCAATATGTACTATTTTGCGTGAAATATCCTGCGAGAAACCTTTCTTCACGGCAAAATCCATTAAACCGACGACCGAAAAAACATAGACTACACCAGCCAGCGTAGCTAATATATTCTGAATTAACGGACTCATTTTATTCTTCTAATGTGATTATGAACGCATCTTTAAAAACCGGGATATTCCAAATTGAGTTTCGTAATTGCTCGGCTTCTTCGCGTGTATTTAATGAAGGTAATTGAACGACAAATAGATTTGTGTGATTGTTAAAGGAAATAGTCATGTCTTGTTCAATTTTGTTTTTATTCTCGTTAACAAATCTTTGCGCTCTTTCTTTTGAAGAAAACGCACCGACTTGCACTATATATTTTGCTGTAATTTTTTGTTCTTTATCATTTGTCGGTAAAGGCGGTAATTTTTCTTCAGGCGGAATCGGGAAAACATTGTTTGTGGTTGAAGAATCTTGTTGGGTGGAAACGGAATCAATTTTATCGACATCATCAAAAACATAAATATCGGGTTCGCCACTCTTATCTGTTTCTGAAATTTCTTGAGTAGCGCTGCATGCAGTTATTATAATACTGATAACTATTAATAAAACATTTTTGATTTTCATTTTCGTTTATAAAAAAATAAAAGGGATGGAAGAATATACCATCCCTAATGTTATATTTCAAAAGAATTATAAACTGTAAGAAATGTTGACACCGAATAAGTGAGCTGTTGTTGAATAATCGCCGTTAAATCCAAATTTAGAATTATTAACGCCTCTATCATTAAACAATAGTAAGAAATAAGCAACGTCAACTCCTAGATGTTCCGT
>CAZRMG010000183.1:1836-6196 GCA_964601095.1 uncultured Melioribacteraceae bacterium
TAACCTATATTTAAGCCGATGCGATCAGCATCAGGCAATGTTGGTTCAACTAATTCGTCCTTAACAGGATTTTTATCGTAAAGAACGCCGCCTCTTAATGTTAATAAATCACTGGAAGTATATTCAAATCCTGCACGAACAATAAACGAGTTTTCATAATCACGAACTGCAGACTGAACATTTTGTTGTCCATTAGCCGGATTAAGATCCAAATCATAATTCGCGAATGTTACTTCTAGTTTATCATAACTTGACCAACCGACGTATTGAAAATCGGCAGTGAATGTTAAATTATCTTGCGGCATATAAGCTAAACCGAAGGTAATATTTTGTGGAGTTGTAACCGGAGCAGTAATTTCGCCATTTGGAAAAGGGATAAATGCACCGAGCAATGGATGAGTAAATCCAGCCGGTTCACTTGTAGATGTACCTTCTAGATCATATGCCATTTCGCTGCGATAGCTTAAACCAAGTTGTAATTCCTTTAATGGTTTATATAATAAACCGGCAGTAAAACCAATTGCTGTACCGTCGCCTTTTAAGGAAACCATGAATTCATTTGGAGAAGGCAAACCGGTAGGACTTTTTCTTTCAATAGTAACATCAGCTAATCCAAACATACCGCCGGCGCTTATTGACAAATTATCTGCAACTTTGTATGCAACAGCTAAAGTACCTTGAAACATTTTTAAATCGGTATTAACGGCAAGATATTTACCCGGCCAGTTTGACCCCCATTTTGTTCCAAGACCGTATTGATTGTTAACACTCAAACCAACTGCTAAATCATCTGTAAATGAATGAGTCAAATAAAAATTGATTGGAGTAAATGTTTGAGCTTTTTGCTCATAGTTTGCTTCAGTTGCACCCGGAGCTTTGTAAGTACCAAGGGGCATAATTAAGGTTGTACCGAAATAAAAATTAGTACCTTTTAATTGTGTAATACCAGCAGGATTAAAATAAAGCGCTGATGGATCGTTTGCGAGACCTACAAAAGCACCGCCCATTGCTAATGCGCGAGCACCCTGTTCATTCAATTGAAAACCGCTTGCAAAGGCGTTTGAATAAGCGAACATACCAATAACAGCTAGTATAACTAGTTTCTTCACACAACCTCCTCTTGATTAGTGAAATTCGGCAGAAAAAATAACCATTTGCTGATTAAAAGCAAATAAGTTTTTATTCAATTATTACTTACAATAATTTCTATCGAAACATTCTCTCAATTGAAATGCTTTTAAGTTACTGTTTGAAGTTTGCTAAAGAGCTGAGCATGCTAAATAATATATTTAAAATTATTATTTGAATTCGACAATTGTTATTCCGTCGCCGCCGCTTTCAATGTTAGCATAATAATAATTTTTTACGTGTACGTAACCCTTTAATATTTTCTGAACAAGTAGTTTAAGAGCTCCGGTTCCCTTTCCGTGGAGTATCTCAACTCTGTCAATTCCATTCATGTTTGAATTATCGAGAAAACGAACTATTTCGTATTCTGCTTCATCTGCTCTTTTACCTCTTATATCTAAACGGTAACTAGCGTCGTTAAAGATTGTGTCGCTTTTATGATAATGCGTTTTATCATGTTCTGATTTTTTTGCATGCACAAGATCGGAAAATTTCGCTTTTATCTTTAATGTACCAACAGTCAACAACGCTTTATTTTTAGATTTATCGATCTCTTCAATAATGCCAATAGAAGTAGTGTCCTTTATAGCAGCATAATCTCCAACTTTTAATTCAACCTGCTTTGAAATATTGGGTGTTTCTTTTTTGAAGACAATTTCTGCTTCCTTTTTTACAGATGCAATTACTTCTTTTTCCTTTTTAATTACTTCCTTGCTTGCGTTGGACTCTTTTATATTTTTGATTGCTGTTTCAATTTTCTTGTTGATCTCACTTAAATATAGTTGAGCTTTCTCTTTCGTATCGGCAAGAATTTCTTTTTTCTGATTCTCCAACTTTTCAATCTTATCCTGATAAAGATTTGCCAGACTTTTCAAACGGATATTTTCCAATTCAAGTTTATTTAGTTGGTCTCGTAAATCCTTGGATTTTTTTTCAAGATTTACTAGAAAATCCTCAATCTTATTTTTGTCGGTATCAAGATGTTTTTTTGCAAGCTCAATAAATTCATCTTTTAAACCGATACGGCTTGCAACTTCAAATGCGTAGCTTGAACCTGGAATTCCTTGATTGAATTTATATGTTGGTTTTAAAAGATCAGTGTCAAACTCCATCGAAGCGTTTTGAAATTTTTCAGTTTGGTTGGCAATAATTTTTAAACTACCGTGATGAGTTGTAGCAAAGACATTGGAACCTTTATCTCTCAACGCTACAAGAACTGCAGTTGCAATTGCAGCGCCTTCTGCAGGGTCTGTACCGGTTCCTATTTCATCCAATAAAATCAATGTTTTTGTTGAAGCATTTTCGAGGATGTTTTTAATATTTGTTAGATGTGAACTGAATGTACTTAAATCATCTTCTATTGATTGTGCATCCCCAATATCAACCAAAACTTTTTCGAAGAAATGAAAATTAGAATCCGGCTGAATCGGTACATGAATACCCGATTGAGCAAGTAAAACCAATAAACCCAATGTTTTTAGAGTTACAGTTTTACCGCCTGCATTCGGACCAGTAATAAGCACTATTGTATTTTCATCCATTTTTAGATTAAGAGGAACAGTATTCGCCCTGCCGATTTTTTTTATTAGTAGCGGATGCCTAGCGTCAATAATATCAAAAGGTTTGTCTGTTTCGAAAGATGGAAACGCGCCAATAATTTCCATTGAATATTTTGCACGGGCAAATACAGAATCCAATTCCGAAATAGCGTTTAACGATTCCTTAAGTGCAAAACTATGTTCGCCGATTTTTTCGGTTAGATTTCTTAATATTTTTTCAATTTCTCTTTTCTCTGCAAAGCCGAGCGATAAAATTTCATTATTTAACTCTAGTGTTTCCTCGGGTTCAATATATACGGTTTGCCCGGTTGCCGATTCCGAATGAACAAATCCACGGACATGCCTTTTATGTTCAACTTTAACCGGCAACACAATTCGACCGTCTCTTTGAGTTATATACTCTTCCTGCACAAGATAAGACTCGCTAAGTTGCTTCAACATTTTATTAACCATTTTTCTCAATGAAGCTTCTTTTTCTCTTATCTCGATTCTTATCTCCCTTAATTTTGCGCTTGCATCGTCGCGTATTTCCCCGCTTTCCGTAAATATTTTCGAAAAATGATGTTCAAATACTTTATCAACAAATAGGTTATTCAAAATTGAATTTAATTGTATTGCAGATTCCTCTTTGTTTTTAAAAAACTGATAAAGTTTTCTTGAAGTTTCGGCAAGTTTAAGTATATCTATTATGTGGCGTGTAGAAAGTATAGTTCCGGTTATTCTACTGCGTGAAAGCGGTTCATTTAAATCCGGCAGATACTCGATCGGCGGATCATCATTCTTAATCAGTATATCTTTTGCTTCGTTTACTTTTAATCCTTCTAAAAGTACTTCCTCAATATTTTGTAAAGGATGAAGTACTGATACTTTTTCTTTACCGTTATCGGTCGTGCAATATTTGGCAATCCTATCAATGACTTTTTGATATTCTAGTTTCTCTAATGTGTCGTTGTTAATCATTTTGTTTGGTCTTTGATTTTTTCTTCTGGTAAAATGGTGGAATTTTCTTTACTGTTAATAAAATCTTTTATGACATCCGAAACTTTTGATTTATGTCCAACAATCAAATCAAAAGAAGCCGGGATAATATCGTGAACCTTATTGTAGATTAGTGAATCGTTTTTGGATTCCTTCGCGGGGAAAGAAAATATGTCCAAGAATAACATAATACCGCTTAAAAAAAATAGAATTTGTATAACACCGATTATACCGCCGATTAGTTGATTCAAGAACTTATTAACTTTATCCAGCGGATGTACGATGCGTTTGATAATTGATGCGATGAGTACAACTACTAGAAAAATTAAAATCCCGGCTATAATATTAGCGAGATAAGAATCGTTATTAAAAAACGGCGTAATTATTTTGCCTAAACTTTCTGAGAACTCAAATGCTAAACCAATTCCGGCTATAAGTCCTATTAAACCAATAATTTTTCTTATGAGACCGTCTTTAAAACCGAGTAAAAAACCAACACTAATAATTATCAAAATTATATAGTCAAGATAATTCAATTGGATCCTAAATATTTTTCAACAAGTTCCTTTATAATTTTTCCGTCGGCTTTACCTTTTAATGCTTTCACGACAGCGGGCATCAGCTTTGGAAAATCATCTTTTGATTTAGCTCCGAGTTCGGCTGCAATTTTTGTAATTTCATTAAGAATTTCTTCA
>CAZRMG010000184.1:0-6181 GCA_964601095.1 uncultured Melioribacteraceae bacterium
CTTAAAATTTTCAAAAAGATTTCTCGGTCGTTCTGTGAACTCATTCGAAATGACATCAACTGCATGTTTTGTCGTTTCGAGCGGAGCGAGAAATCTTGAAATTTCTAAAAAATTTCTCAGTTGATTTGTGAACTCCCTTTAAATGATATGGTTATCGTAATAAAAAAAACTTCTCTGAAAAATCATCCCAGTATGGATTCATTGATTCAACAAGAATATTCTTTTTCTCTCTTCGCCACTTTTTAATTTTTTTCTCTCTGTGGATAGCAGTATTCACATCGCCAGTTTGTTCGAAGTAAACCAATTTTGTCACATTATATTTCTTTGTGAATCCTTCAATTAATTTGTTTTTGTGTTCAAATAATCTTCTTTCAGGATTATTTGTCATACCCACATAAATCACTTTATTATTCCAGTTGGAGAGAATATAAACGTAAAAAATATATTCTTTCATTTTCAGATTGCAAAAGTTTACAGCAAAGATATCTCGCTTTGCTCGATATGACAACCAAGAAAATTGTTCATTCAAATCTATTCTTGAAAACCCAGCTTAATTTTTCGTAATTTTGGCTACATTTTTATTAAATCTATCGAGAATTATGAAATATCCCTTTCAAGAAATCGAAACCAAATGGCAGAAGTTTTGGGAAGAAAAAAAAGTTTATAAAACCGATTTAACGGAAACCGAAAAAAAACTTTACTGTCTTGTAATGTTCATTTATCCTTCCGCAGCAAAAATGCACATCGGGCATTGGTATAATTACGGCCCGACAGATTCTTATGCGAGATTTAAAAAGCTAAAAGGATTCAATGTTTTTGAACCGATGGGTTACGATGCTTTCGGTCTGCCTGCAGAAAATTACGCGATCAAAACAGGGGTTCATCCAAAAGACAGCACATTAAAAAATATAAACGACATCCGCGAAATGGTAAAGCGAATGGGCGGAATGTACGATTGGTCTGCGGAGTTGATGACTTGCGTTCCGGAATATTACAAATGGAATCAATATTTGTTCTTGCAGCTTTATAAAAAAGGATTGGCTTACAGAAAAAACGCGCCGGTTAATTGGTGTCCTTCCTGCCAAACGGTTTTGGCGCGCGAACAAGTGCTAAGCGACGGAAGCTGCGAAAGATGCGGGACAACCGTTGTTCAAAAAGCATTAACACAGTGGTTTTTTAAGATCACCGATTATGCCGATGAACTTTTGGACGGACTTGATAAAATTGATTGGCCGGAAAAAACAAAAGCCATGCAGCAAAATTGGATTGGAAAAAGTTACGGTACCGAAGTTGAATTCGGAATTGAAGGAAGCGATGAAAAAATTACCGTGTTCACAACTCGCCCCGATACTTTGTTCGGTGTTACTTATGTTGTGCTCGCGCCTGAAAAAGATTTGGTGCAAAGAATTACGAAGCCGGAATTTAAAGACGGCGTTAATAAATATATCGATTCGATAAAATCATTATCCGAAGTTGACCGTACTTCAACTGTAAAAGAAAAAACGGGAGTGCCGACCGGTGCATATGCAATTAATCCCGTTAACGGCGAAAAAGTACCGATATGGATTGCGGATTATGTTCTCGCAACTTACGGAACCGGTTATGTTATGGCTGTACCGGGTCATGATGAACGCGATTTTGATTTCGCGAAAAAATTTAATCTTCCTATCCGTAAGGTTATTTTAAAAGACGGAACAAACGAAGCCGATGAATTAAAAGAAGCTTTCACGGAAGTCGGTACTATGATTAATTCGAAAAAATACAACGGCACGAATTCCGATGAAGGGATAGAAAAAATTTCTAAAGATCTTGAAGCGCAAAGATTGGGAAAGCAAACAATCAATTACCGTTTGCGCGATTGGCTGATTTCGCGACAAAGATATTGGGGAACACCAATACCGATTATTCATTGCGAAAAATGCGGTGAAGTCCCTGTTCCCGAAGATCAGCTTCCTGTTGTTTTACCGTATGATGTAAATTTCAAACCCGACGGTGGTTCACCGCTTGCAAGTAACGCAGAGTTTGTAAATACAAAATGTCCAAAGTGTGGTAGTGATGCTAAACGCGATGTTGATACGATGGATACATTTGTTGATTCATCCTGGTATTATTTACGTTATTTAAATCCGCGTTACACCGAAGGAATGTTCGATACAAAACTTGCAAACGCATGGGCGCCGGTTGATACTTATGTCGGCGGCGCGGAACACGCCGTAATGCATTTACTTTATGCAAGATTCATACATAAATTTTTACGCGATATCGGTTTGGTTAACAGCAATGAGCCATTCCAAAGATTGATTCATCAAGGCACAATTACAAGTAATGGCGCTAAGATGTCTAAATCAAAAGGCAACGTTGTTGATCCAAATAAATTTATACACGAGTACGGCGCGGATGTTTTTAGAATGTACATGATGTTTATGGGTCCGTACGAACTCGGCGGCGATTGGAGCGATAAAGGAATTGTAGGAGTTGACAGATTTGTTCAAAGAAGTTATGCAATGTTCGAAGCGCATTTAAATGTTGCAAAGGAAAATCCTTCGAAAGCGAAATATGAAATATCCGAATTGAACGATGTCGAAAAATCTATTTATAGAAAAGTAAATCAAACACTTGAAAAAGTGGAAACCGAAGTTGATAATTTTAGATTCAACACAGCAGTTGCGGCTTTAATGGAATTGTTGAACGAACTAAAAAATCTCGGTGAGTGCAGAAAAGATTTGCAAACGTATGCTCTCGAAAGATTTATTCTTATGGTTTCTCCACTTGCGCCGCATTTCGGAGAAGAATGCTGGTCAATGCTCTGTAAGGAAAACTCAATTTATGAAAACCCCGTTTGGTATGAAGTTGATCCGGCAGCATTAACAAAAGATAATGCAGTTGTTGTTGTCCAAGTGAACGGGAAAGTCCGCGCCAAAATTGAATTACCTGTTGATATGCCCGAAGCCGAAGTAAAGAACGCTGTCTTCAGCGATGAAAAAGTAAAAGTTCATACCGACGGCAAACAAATAGTTAAAGAAATTTACGTACCTAATAAGATTTATAATATTGTAGTAAAATAAAATCATTTGTCATTACGAATGTAGTGAGGAATCTATTGATCTCTTAATTTTTACTCTACTTCGAAATGACATTATGCAAAGAGGAAATAATGTTAGATATTAAATTCATTCGCGAAAATCCGGATGTTGTTAGACAAGGATTGTTAAACAAAAACGCAAAAGAAATAGTTGATGAAATTATAGCACTCGATGAGGAAAGAAGGAAATTCATTTCGCAAACGGAAGATTTAAAATCAAAGAAGAATCAAGTTTCCGCACAAATACCCCAGCTTAAAAAAGCAGGGCAGGATACTTCTGAAATATTTGCAGAGATGAAACGTGTTGGCGATGAAATCGCTTTGCTCGACGGGCAACTCCGCGATGTTGAGCAGAAGATAGATAATATTTTACGGTACACCCCAAATCTCGCGCATTCGTCTGTTCCCGTTGGAAAAAGTGCGGAAGAAAATATTGAAGTCCGCCGATGGTTGCCGGAAGGATTTTCTTTCGAGAACGAATTTAAAGTTTTGGATCATGTTGAACTCGGCAAGAAACTTGCGCTTTTGGATTTTGAGAGAGGCACAAAAATTTCCGGTTCGGGCTTCCCGCTTTATACCGGCAAAGGTGCAACGCTTGAACGCGCGTTGATAAATTTTATGCTAGATTATCATTTGAATCATCACGGTTATACCGAGATTATGCCGCCGGTTCTCGTTAACCGCGAATCAATGAAAGGCACGGGACAAATTCCTAAAATGGAAGAGGACATGTATTTTATAGAGAAAGATGATTTGTTCCCGATCCCGACCGCGGAAGTACCGATAACAAATATTCACCGCGATGAAATTTTGCAAGAAAATGATTTAACGATTAAATACGTCGGCTATTCGCCGTGTTTTAGAAGAGAAGCCGGATCGTACGGAAAAGATTCGAAAGGATTTTTACGCGTACATCAATTCAACAAAGTTGAGATGGTAAAATTTTCCAAACCGGAAAATTCTTATGATGAACTTGAATTGATGGTTAAAGATGCCGAAGATATTTTGCAAGCGTTAAAAGTTCCGTACAGAATTTTAATGCTCTGCACAGGCGATTTAAGTTTCTCTGCTGCAAAATGTTATGATATTGAAACATGGTCTCCGGCGGAAAATAAATGGCTCGAAGCTTCATCATGCAGCAACTTCGAATCATTCCAAGCGCGCCGCGCAAATATCCGATACCGAAAAGAAGAAACAAAGAAGAACGAATTTATTCATACCTTGAATGGGAGCGGTTTGGCTACAAGCCGTTTGATGGTTTCGCTCCTGGAAAACAACCAGACACCCGAAGGGAAAATTATCGTTCCAAAAGTTTTACAGAAATACACAGGATTTGAAATTGTTGGATGATTGAATGCTTAACTCAGAAAGATTTATGATACTGCATTCTAATATTTGCAATCAAAAAGGAATTATTTTAAGATAGTATTTGTTAAGATTAAGAAAGGTATTGGATAAATCTTGTTTGGAAATTTAATTCACCTCAAATATATTCCGATATTAATGAAGAATGCGATCGATGAATTACGTTTAAAAATCACCAGTGATTTGATTGTGAAAAATGCAATCCTAATTGCATTAACAAGTGCGTTCGCCGGAGTTTTTTCTTTCGCGATTAGGCAAACAATAATAGTTGTCTCGCGTAAAATTGAATATGATTTTCGAAGTGATTTTTGGGAACACATACAAAAATTGCCGATGCGCTTTTTCCAGAACAATTCTACAGGCAATATAATGTCGCATGCCACAAACGACATTAACGCAGTTCGTTCGTTTGTCGGTCCTTCGGTAATGTATTCGATTGATAACGGCGTACTTTTCATACTTGTGCTTGTGATACTTTTTAATCTTAATTTAAAACTAACTTTGCTTACTTTGATCCCGCTGCCGTTCATGTCCATTATGGTTTATTTTGTGATGAGTAAAATTCATTTGCGTTATACAAAAATTCAGGAAAAGTTTTCGGAAGTAACAACGCGCGCGCAGGAAAATTTTTCGGGAATAAGAGTAATCAAATCTTACTTCAGGGAAAGTTATGAAATAGATCAATTCTCAAAACTCAGCAACGAATACCTTTTTAGAAAAATGCATCTTGTAAAACTGCAGGCGTTTTTTCATCCCATATTTTTTGTGATTGCCGGATTATCTTTTATTATAATTCTTTGGTTCGGCGGCAACATGATAATGAGCGGCGAACTAACTCTTGGTACTTTAACGGCATTTGTTTTATACCTATCGATGCTGATTTGGCCGATGATTTCTTTCGGGTGGGTCGCGAATATGATTCAACAGGCCGAAGCGAGCATGAAGCGCTTGATGAAAATATTTAACGAACCGTATGATATTGCTGAAAATGAAAACATATTAAAAAAATCACTTGAAAATATCTCTATCTGGCCTCTTGCTGTCCGACAGGGTAAAGTAGCAGGTAAAAATATGGCAGGCATCAGTATAAAATATGATGGCGGTTTTTCAATGAACTCTATGAAATTTCTGAAAATGAAAACACTGATCATTCAATAAAATCAATTAGCGGTGAAATTGAATTTAAAAATGTTACGTTCCGCTATAATGATAATTTACCGGTGGTTCTCGATAAAGTAAGTTTTAAAATCAAAAGGGGTGAAACCGTTGCGTTTGTGGGGCACACAGGAGTTGGAAAATCATCTTTGATAAATTTGATTCCCCGCTTGTACGATACAACTTCGGGCTCGGTTTTATTGGATGGAATTGATGTCAGGAAATTTCCACTCGATGTTTTGAGAAAAAATATCGGGCTTGTTCCACAGGAGAATTTTCTTTTCTCCGAAACACTTGCTAGCAATATTATTTACGGAAATGAAAATGGAAATGAAGAATTGATTCAGCAAGTATCGGAAATTGCACAGCTTACAAAAGATGTAACAACATTTCCTCAAGGTTATGAAACAATTCTGGGTGAACGCGGAATTACATTATCGGGCGGGCAAAAACAAAGATCATCACTCGCACGTGCGCTTGCAATCGACCCAAAAATATTAATTCTTGATGATTCATTCTCTGCGGTTGACACACACACCGAAGAAGAAATATTAAAGCGTTTAAAAGATTTTATGAAAA
>CAZRMG010000185.1:0-6171 GCA_964601095.1 uncultured Melioribacteraceae bacterium
ACCGTGTCTCAGTTCCAGTGTGGCTGATCATCCTCTCAGACCAGCTACTGATCGTTGCCTTGGTGGGCCTTTACCCCGCCAACTAGCTAATCAGATGCAAGCTCATCTATAGGCGCTACAAAAGCTTTAACAACATCACCATGTGGTGCCGCTGCATTATTCGGTATTAGCCCGCCTTTCGACGAGTTATTCCAAACCCATAGGTAGATTACTTACATATTACTCACCCTTTCGCCACTTTACTCAAGATATTGCTACCTCTTTCTCGTCGACTTGCATGTGTTAAGCACGCCGCCAGCGTTCGTCCTGAGCCAGGATCAAACTCTCCGTTGTAAATTATTTTAAAATCGCGTAATCTCAAAGTTTAACTACTAAAGTATTCTTTAGT
The DNA here is from genome assembly GCA_964601095.1 of uncultured Melioribacteraceae bacterium. Lineage (GTDB taxonomy): Bacteria > Bacteroidota > Ignavibacteria > Ignavibacteriales > Melioribacteraceae > JAEWUC01. Next base: position 389 of record CAZRMG010000185.1, read on the forward strand.
CACTCACTCTATCAAAGAACTTTCTTCCGCAAACGCGGATTGTAAACATAATGCTTCGTTTTTGATTTGTCAAGAGCAAATTTGTAAAAAGTTATTAAAAATTTGCTGTTCAAAGAAGCTATAACATATTTGTAAAAAACATAGCCCTTAATGTATAACTCTCATTTTTAAAAAGCAAGAACATTATGTAAAAATATTTTTTTTACTCTTTAACAATAGTTTTTAGAGGAACTTAATCAAATTATTTGTGTTTAAGTTTCTAATACTAATTAATAGAAAGGGTAAAAATGAAAGAATCATATCTAAATTCAAACATAAATCCCTTATCGGATCTAATTTCTGATGAAATCTTCGAAACGTTAAATAGTCGAGGTCTTATAAATGAGAAGTCAGTAAGGGATCATATAATTAGGAAAAAATTTATGTTGTTAAAATCAAAAAACATTAGTGCTTCTCAAGCAATTGAATCAATAAGGCAGGAATATCCTTATTTGCAATTCGATACTGTTAGGAAAATTGTCTATCAAGTACAGAAGTGATTTAGCTTGACAATAGAAAAATCAACAATTATATTTTATATGTCTGCTTTCAAAGTTAATTTTTTTTCTTTGGAAGCATTTAGCCCAGTGTCACCCCCCAACACTGGGCTTTTTTACTTTTAATAATTAGAGGGAATTGTGAGTAAAGTAAAAAAAATGGTTAAAGAATCTAGTAAAATTCAAATTACACCTTTTAAAGATTCTTGGGATAGAAAAAATTTCTTAATATTGTTTATGGGTATTGGTCTGCTGATATTGGGATATTTTTTAATGACTTTGTCTCCTTGGAATAATCCTGTTGCACTAACAATTTCACCTGTTATCATAATTGTTGCTTATTTGATTATCATCCCAATTGCGATTCTTGTAAAATCATCAACTAAAAAAAAGAATGTTTCTAGCGAAGGTTAAAGGTAATATTGTTGCAACACAAAAAGATATTAATTTGGTTGGACATAAGTTATTAATCGTACAACCAATTAGTATTAATGGTGATTTTACTTCTGAGAAGGATGTTATCTCTTTAGATCTTATTGATTCCGGTATTGGTGATATTGTTATTATTGTTCAGGAAGGAGATGCTGTACAGCAAATTCTTGGTAACAAACAAGTCCCTGTTAATACTATGATTATTGCTGTTATCGATGATTTAGAAACAGACGAATAAATATTTTGAAAATTGAGTAATGAGAAATTAAAAAGACTAATTTACCTCAATCATCTTCTAAGTATTGAAGGCATTGGACCTTTAAAAGTATTTTCTATCCTATCAAAGCTCGACACAATTGAAAAAATTACTTCCGCCAATATTAATAATCTATCGGAAATTGAGGGGATTAATAAAACACTTGCTTCAAAAATATTGCGTTCAATAGAATTCATTCAACAATCGGAAAAAAAGGTTGAATTAATCATTGATTCTCTGTTAAGGATTAATGCAAATATTATTACTTACTGGGATGACGAATATCCTGAACTGTTGAAACGTATTTACTATCCTCCGATTATTTTATACACCCTTGGGAAATTTTCCATTAATGATATTAACTCTGTTGCTATTGTTGGCACAAGGCAACCAACTAATTATGGCAAATTAAGCGCAGAAAAATTTTCTATCGAACTCGCAAAAAATAATATTACGATAGTTAGCGGTTTAGCCCGTGGCATAGATTCGGTTGCACATCAAGCAGCATTAAAAGCAGGCGGCCGTACGATTGCAGTTGTTGGTTCTGGTTTAGATGTTATTTATCCACCTGAGAATAAAAAATTATTTGATGAGATAAAGGAAAAAGGAATAATTATTTCGGAATATGAGTTAGGAACAAAACCAGATGCTCAAAACTTTCCCAAAAGAAATAGAATTATTTCCGGTTTATCCCTGGGTTCAATAATTATTGAAACAAAACTTAACGGTGGCGCAATGCAAACTGCCGCATATGCTATCGATCAGAACCGTGAGGTTTTTGCTGTACCAGGTAATATAAATTCTAAAAACAGCGAAGGGCCAAATACATTAATCCAAAGGGGTGAAGCTAAGCTTATCTTAAACTCCGAAGATGTGCTGCTTGAATTGAAAATGAAAATTAAACCTGAAATAGGAATTAATATTCCAAAACCTTCTATTGAGTTATCATTATTTGAAGAAAAGATTTTTGCTGTTCTAAACAACCAACCTATGCATATTGATGAAATATCTTGTATTACATGCATGTCAGTTGCCGATTGTCTTGTTAATCTTTTGATGCTTGAGTTTAAAGATTTAGTAAAACAACTCCCGGGAAAAATGTTCATAAAATGCTAATACTTCTTTTTACCTTTCCAAAGTAATTTTAATCTTTCCTTAATAGTTTTTTCATTACCGTTTTCGGATGGAAAATAATATTGTTTATCTTTCATCTCAGCGGGTAAATAATCTTCAACAATAAAATTATTCTCGAATGAATGGGGATAGTTATATTCTTTCCCGTATCCAAGCTGTTTCATAAGTTTAGTTGGAGCGTTTCTTAAATGTAAAGGGACAGAATAAAGCGGTAAGTTTCTAATGTCCGACAAAGCTTTATCTATCGCCATATAAGATGCATTACTTTTGGGGCATGAAGCAAGATAAGCAGCACATTGGGATAGTATAATTCTACCCTCGGGCATACCAATTTTTTCGATAGCATTAAATGTTGTTTCGGCCAGAACAAGTGCATTAGGGGTTGCATTACCAATGTCTTCCGCTGCAAGAACAAGCATCCTGCGCGCAATAAACAAAGGGTCTTCGCCTCCCTCCAACATTCTTGCCATCCAATAAATTGCTGCATCAGGATCCGAACCACGCAGACTTTTTATAAACGCAGAAATAATATTATAATGCTCTTCGCCGGATTTATCATAAAATATATTTTTCCTTTGCAGAACATTTTCAATTATCTCTCTTGAAATAATAATTTTGTCCTTATCCAATTCTTGAGCAATTACAGCTTCAAGAATATTTAATAAAACTCTCGCATCGCCGCCGGATGCAAAAAGCAAATATTCTTCATCTTGAATTACTATATCCAGAGTTTTTAAAAAATCATCTTTAGTTAAAGAATGATTTAAGATATTTTTTAAATCATTCTTATCAAGTTCATTTAACACAAAAATTCTTACGCGAGAACGTAAAGCAGGTATAACTTCAAAAGAAGGATTTTCCGTAGTAGCACCGATTAAAATAATCTCACCTGATTCAACAGAAGAAAGTAGTGCATCTTGTTGCGCCTTATTAAAACGATGGATTTCATCAATAAAAAGAATTGTTCTTTTAAAATGCTTAAGATTTTCTTTTGCAAGTTCAATAATTTGTCTTATATCTTTAACGCCGGATGAGACTGCGTTAATTTTATGAAACTCAGCTTTTGTATTTTCAGATATTATTTTTGCTAATGTCGTTTTCCCTGTGCCTGGTGGTCCCCAAAGTATTATTGAACTTAGTTTATCCGAATCAATCATAACTCTGAGCGGTTTACCGGATCCAATCAAATGAGTTTGTCCTTGAAATTCATCTAACGAGTGTGGACGCGTTCTTTCAGCCAGAGGCGTTGACGGTATATTCTTTTTATCAATCAACTTTATTTCTCTTCAACACGAAGTACATTTTCATTTGGCAGCATCATATTGTAGCGTTCCCTTGCAACTCTTTCCAGTTTTTCTTTTTTTGTATTCAAGGAATCTATTTCATCATTTAGAGCATTGAGTTTTAGTTCTGCTTTTTTTATTTCATCATCAAGCCGGTTTATTTCACTACGCAGCTTAATATATTTAAAAATTCCATTCTCGTTAAAAACCAGGAATGCAATTGCGCCGGTAATTAGTACTAATATTGTTATCCTTAAAACAAGTTTGTTTCTATTGATTGCCATTATAATGCAAATTTGATTATACGATCTATCAAATCCTCAAAACTGATTCCTGCTGCTTTTGCCATTTTGGGAACTAAACTTGTACTTGTCATCCCGGGCAGAGTATTAACTTCCAAACAATAAGTTTTATAATCTTTTGTTAATCGGAAATCAACTCTTGCATAACTTTCGCATCCTACCGAATTAAACGCGAGCAGTGCTTGATGCTGCAAATGTTCGGCAACTTTTGGAGGTATTTCCGCAGGTACAATATATTCCGTCATCCCCGAGGTATATTTGGATTGATAATCATAAAAACCGCTATTCGGTTTAATTTCAAGCACTGGTAACGCCTGCTGGCCTATTACAGCAACGGTTAATTCCCTGCCGGCAACATATTCTTCAATCAATGCTTTAGAAGAAAACTCAAGTGCTTTTTTAACTGCCGTTTCAACTTCAACATCACCGCGGCAAATTGTTAAACCGATTGTTGAACCTTGATCGTTCGGTTTTATAACACATGGATAGCCGAAAAATTTTTTAATCTTCTCGCGAACCAAATTAATATTATTTTCATCATTTTTAACTATGAACCACTTTGGTGTTGCAACATCGAAATGCTGAAACATTATTTTAGTCATGCATTTATCCATTGCAAGAGAACTTGCCAATACTTTTGAGCCGGTGTATTTTATTCCGCGAAGTTCAAGCAGAGATTGCACTGTACCGTCTTCTCCCCACTTTCCATGTAATCCTATAAATGCAACATCTACATCATCAAATAGTGTTGAGTTAATTACTTCAACATAATTTCTATTCGAGATTTCCGTGAATTCTTTTTCTTCAAAATATTTTTCAAGCTCTTTAGGTTGATTTAATCCATAAGCAGGATTGACTAATTTAACTTTGTAACCTAAATCCAGCAATGCTTTCATTATTGATTTTGACGAAGATTTTGAAACTTCTTTTTCCGGCGAGGTTCCGCCTAGAAGCAGGGCAACAGTGATATTTCTCGGCATTCTTTTCTCTTTAGTTCTCTATTAAATTATGAATTGTTAATTAGCTAAACTTTTTTTGTCATCGATAATCTAGCCTGCACTCTTTTCCATGGATTCAATTATTTTCATATTAATCAAACCATCTTCTCCGGTAACAAGCGCAGTTTGCTTTTTAAGAAATGATCTTTGTACCGAACGAATCATAAAAGTAATTTTATTAAATCTTTTGCGGAATACTTTTTTACCTTCGCCGTAAAGGTCAATAGTCAGTTTCGTAGAAACATTGCGCTTCTCATAAAATCCGTCGATGCTTATCAAGCCGTTATGACCGAGTATATCAACTTTTATAAACGGTTTTTTAGAATCATATGAAACGCTGAAATAGCCATAACCACCTTTATCAAACTTTATGCTGGCAGAAGCAAAATCCTCGACTTCACTTTTATAAACAATATTATTCATGAAAGATTTAGATTCGATTATTTCTCCTCCAAGATATCTTAGGAGATCAATCATTTGTGAACCTAAATCCCGCAATACCCCGCCGCCGCTTAATTCTTTCTTAAATCTGAAATTATTGTCGGGAATTTTGTGTATATGATACGCAGCTGTAATTGATACAATCTTTCCGAGAATTTGTTTATCGATTAATTCTTTTGATTTGATAATCAACGGATGAAAGCGATGCAAGTGATTAATAACAAGCATAACGTCGTTTTGCTTGCAGACTTTAATCATTTCCTCGACTTCGGTTGAAGAAAGTGCAATTGGTTTTTCACAAAGAATATGTTTTCCTGCTCGTGCGGCATCGAGAACCTGCCGATAGTGATCCGAAGTTTTGCTTGAAATATATACGGCTTCAATATCACTTTTCAAAAAAT